>JAGAAT010000142.1 GCA_017615095.1 bacterium | reverse complement strand
GTTCAATGCTGTCCAGCACCTTTACGCTGATGCGACGGCAATAAGACTTGTAGCCAAGTGGCTGAAATGGATGAAGGAAAACGGCGTTTACGACAATACGAGAATAATAATCGTCTCCGATCACGGCAGAAACGTCTACGACCCGTTTTTTAAAAGGAAAAGGATCCCCAAGTCACGCAAAGCGTCTCACCCTGCCTTTTTCAACAACGTCCTGCTTGTAAAGGATTTCAATGCCAAGGGGAACCTCAAAACGGACAACAGATTCATGACACAGGCAAGCGTTCCGAATATTGCGATGAAAGGGATAATCGAAGGCGTCAACCCCTACTCCGGCAAACAGCTGAAAGATCCCAAAAGGATATTCCCTCTGCACCTCTACGATATCGAGTGGAGGCTCGAAAAACAGGAAAAATCCAAATACAAGACGCTGGAACATTACAGGATCGATAAAGTTTCAGACATAAAAGACCCTTCAAAGTGGAAAGTCGTGAAATAAGAGACCGGATGGCAAACAAAACCGGACAAAAGCAACCGAGTAAAAAATATATTGCAATTGGCAAGTCGCAACTGAATAAATCTGCTACGTATACAGAAACAGAGAAAATACCGCGTCGATAGCAACGACCATAAATATCGAAACAACAACGGATTCCGTCGTGGCCCTTCCTACTGCATCGGCTCCGCCTCTGACATTCAGCCCTTTAAAGCTGCCTACAGCAAGGATCACCCAGGCGAATGATATACTTTTGACGGTCCCCCACCAGATATCCTTCATTTGAAGCGCATCGACAAGATCCGTCAAAAAAGCAGAAACCGGAATACTGTAGGCAGAAGCGATCACAAAGCCGCCGAAAATACCGGCGATGTCAGCAATCAGCGTAAGGATCGGCATAACGAATGTGAATGCCCAGAACTTCGGAACAAGCAGGAATTTCAACGGCTTGACACCCATCGTTTTGAGCGCGTCGACCTCCTCCATTACAACCATCGTGCCGATTTCAGCAGCAATTGAGCTTCCTGTCCTGCCGGCAATGATGATTGCCGTTATCAAGGGACCGAGCTCTTTCGTCATTATCATCGTACTCATCAGCGCGATCATGCTCTGCCCACCCATTTTGGCAAGCTGGATCGCCGCCTGAAGAGCGATCGTGAAACCTATCAAGAAGGCAAGCAAAAAGACTATAGGTATAGCCAAATACCCGATATAATAGGCATTTTTCGTTGTATCATCTTTAAGTATGAACTTTCTGTTGAATATCGACTGGATCGAATAAAAGACCATGTCGACCATGATCACGCAGAAGTAGAGAACGATATCTCCGAGCTTGAGAAGCGACCCGCCCAGTCTCTCCGAAAGCGCTGGTTTCTCATTCTGTTCAGTTTTTTCCACCGCGTCAGGCGCAAGTTCGACTTTCGGATAAAAAATCTCATTCTTCAGCTTTTCAGGAACAACCAGTTTTTCAGGGAACTCCTCAAAAAGCCGGCGGATTATCGCCTTGGTGATCGAATTGAGCTTAAGATTTTCGGTTTCCAGCTCGAATTCGCCCCCCTTTTTCATTACGGAGGCAAGGTTTCCGAATACCTCTTCGCCGGTCTCGATAGTCACTGAATCAGGAATTACCAGTTTTTCCATCAGTTCGACCTTCCGAGAATATAGGTCGCCACATCGCAGAGCGTGTCACGCCAGTCGTTTTTCCCGAACACTTCGAGAGATTTCACAGCCGAATCGACATGCTGCGCAGCCACCTCGCGGGATCTTTCAATACCGATAAGTGCAGGATATGTCGCCTTGTGAAGCATCGCGTCGACACCTACGCCCTTGCCAAGCTCCTCAGGAGTCGAAGTGACATCAAGAATATCGTCCGTTATCTGGAACGCCAGTCCGATGTGCCTGCCGTACTCATCAAGAGCCGCGATCTCGGCATCAGAGGCATCGAGCCAAGCCGCCGCTCCCGCCGTTGCCGCGATCAGAAGCATCGCCGTTTTATAGTAGTTTATATCGTCAAGGACCTCGACCGTACGCTCACTCTCAGGAATGGTGCAGTCCTTTGTCTGACCGATACCGATACCGCGTCCGCCGACAGCTCTGGCAAAAAAGCGTCCGCCCTTTTGAAAATTCCCCTTTCCGAATTCAAAAAGCACAGAAAAGGCATCACTGTTAAGCGCATCGCCCGCCAGAATGGCGATATCTTCACCGAAAACTTTATGGTTGCTGGGTTTTCCGCGCCTCAAATCGTCATTGTCCAAAGCCGGAAGATCATCGTGAATGAGCGAAAAGGTGTGGATAAATTCAAGTGCGCAGGCATACGGCATCACAAGCTCGCGGGATTTGCCCAGAAGCTGGGATACCGCAATCGCAAGAAACGGGCGGAGACGCTTCCCGCCGGCACTCAGGCTATACTTCATCGCATCGTGCAAAACACCTTGGATATGGAGTGACTCGAGATAGAAATCCAAATATTTTTCAATAGTTACCTTTTCTTTTTTCAGAAGCTCGCTCAAATTGCCCATTCTGCACCTTCCTGAACTAAAAACGGTATAAGATAACGGTTTTTAAAAAGCTTGCTATAAATTTTTCATCTCCTCGGCGATTTTGATGATCCGAGGTCCCGGAATAGTCCAAAACTCCTCTGTTTTTATATAGATCTCGTTGTTTTTCGCAGCGTTGACCGGAAGTCTGGACCAAAGTTTTTTGGCATTTTCCAACTGATAGGGCTGCATAGGCACGAGAATTATGTCAATTATCACATCGGGATTGAGCGCAATGATACCCTCAACCTGAATTTTCGGGTAGGCTATCGAGCCTCCGTAGACATTGTCAAAACCGGTACGCTTCAAAATTTCACTCAAAAACCCGTCGTTCCCCGCGATATAGACATCCTTGATCCTGAAATCGTAATAGTCGCGCCCTATAACGACCATCGCCCGCTTTTTCTTTTCCGTCCCGCTCTTTTTGGAAAATTCAGAAAGCCTGTCGGCGATCCTCTTATTGAGCCCGGCAGCCTCTTTTTGAACTCCGCACGCCTCGCCTATCTGAGTTACCGAGTTGAAAAAATCGTCAAGCGTCGACTGCTTGAGCGTAACGGAATTTACACCAAGTGTCTTGAGTTTCTGCTCGAGCGGCGCATTTATCGAGAGGACAAAAACCATATCCGGTTCCAGCGCCAAAACCGCTTCGCTGCCGACATCAAGGTGCTTTCCGACCTTTGCAATGTTTTTCGTCTCATCCGGGTAGAGGCAATTCTCGGTTACGCCGACCACATTCCCGCCGAGACCAAGCGCAAACAGCGTCTCCGTGATGCTCGGAGCCGTACTGACGATCCTTTTACAGAGGTTGTTTGGCTTTTCGACCTCAGCCTCTTTTTGCGAACAAGCAGACAAAAGAGCCGCAAAGGCAAGTAAGATTATGATTTTTTTAAGCATTTTACCCTTCTCCGTAGACTGCGGCTAGTAGGTAAAAGAGTCCCTCATAAATTCGTAAAGCTTTTTTATGTTGTCGTGCATACGTTCAAACGAGTTGAAATTCAGCGATTGGAAACCGTCTGAAAGCGCATAAGCCGGATTGTAGTGAGTTTCGACCATAAGACCGTCAGCCCCAAGAACGACCGCAGCATTCGCCACCTGCGGGATATAGTGGAAGTTGCCGACGCTGTGCGACGGATCGAGCAGAAGCGGCAGATGCGTCAGGTTTTTGATTATCGGGATCGCCGCGATATTGACCGTACTCCTCGTCGAATCGTCAAAAGTCTGGATCCCGCGCTCGCACAAAATCACGTTCTCGTTGCCTTCATTCATCAAATACTCAGCACTCAGCATAAAATCTTCTATCGAAGCACTGACGGAGCGTTTGAGCAGCACTGGCTTACGGCATCTGCCGAGCTCCTTCAGAAGTGCGAAATTGGTCATATTTCTCGCACCGACCTGAAAAATATCGATATATTTCTCGAACAAATCGATATGACGGACGTCGGTGATTTCGGAGACTGACCGCATATTGTAGCGTTTTGCGGTGTCGTGAAGGATCTTTACGCCCTCTTCGCCCAATCCCTGGAATGAATACGGCGAGGTCCTCATTTTGAAGGTACCGCCGCGCAGGATCCTGACTCCGCGGCCGGACAGGAAAGCCGCTATTTTGTCAAGCGAAGCCTCGCTGTCGACACTGCATGGACCGGAAATCATCGTAAAACCTTCGCCGACCTTGATCCCGTCGCCTAAATCGACAACAGTTTTATGCCGGTACGACTTCGAAACCATCACATACGGCGTAGAGATCTTGATAACACGATCGACCCCGGGCATCGCCTTGAATCTGCCGATATCCGAAGTAGTCAGGTCACCGGCAACCGGGATCAGAATGAACTTTTCGCCGTTCAAAACATCAAAGGACATCCCGTTTGCACTTAGTGTTGACTTTATATTTTCAACAAACTCTTCGTTAACCTCTTTTTTGACGACAATGATCATTGCAAACCTGCCACCGTTTTCATTTTTTTAATAAGCTGCAGTGCACAATCCCTTGATTTTGCAAACAATTCAAGGAATACCTTCTCATCGAGCGGTTCATGCTCGGCAGTTCCCTGAATCTCGATTATCCGACCGTTTTCAGCAAAAACGAAGTTGAAGTCGGACTCTGCCCGGGAATCATGCTCATAGTCGAGATCGATCACAATCTCTCCGTCGATGACGCCTCCGCTTATCGCTCCGATCCAGCTCTTCAGAGGACTTTTTTCAACGATCCCGCGTTCCTGCATACGTTTGCAGGCTATCGCGACCGCCAACATCCCGCCGTTGATCGAAGTCGTCCTGGTTCCGCCGTCGGCGTCCAGAACATCGCAGTCGACCGTCATTGTGTAGCCCGAAAACGCCTGCATGTCAACTGACATCCTGAGGGATCTGCCGATTATCCGCTGAATTTCAGCAGTTCTTCCGGAAACCCCTCCGCGTTCACGCTTGAAACGTGTCGAAGTCGATGCTGGAAGAAGAGAATATTCCGCCGTCAGCCAGCCGCCGGAAACGACATGAGAGGGCACCGTGTCTGAGAGTGAAACAGATGATACGACGCGGGTATTTCCTGCCTTTGCCAAGACCGAAGAGAGCGGATGAAGCAGAAAATCGACGTCAAATGAGTAGTCTCGCAAGTCGCCCCCGCTACGAATATTTTTCGGAAACTTTATCCAGAACAATGACTAAGACTGCACCGACAACGACCATCGCGATACAGAGTACAAAGTAACCGTCGAAACTGGACGGGAAGACATTCGCCTGCGAAATGACATGCTCTTTTCCGCGGATCATCTGAGTTACCGCCTCGCCCTTCCACGGCCAGATCTTGCGCATCGAACCGGCCATCAGTCCGGTCAGAAAGGCAAGCGTCATAGTACGCCACTTTGAAAGCAGCCAGTTCAAAAAACGTGAAAAACCGGCCAGCCCGACAAGACAGCCGAGGCAGAAAACAGCTATTATGACAAGGTTGTTAACACCTGTGACCTCATTGGCTGAGAACGGCGCCTTCAAGGTTCCGGTGATAAACTCATATTTGCCGAGAATAAGCAGGATAAACGCTCCGCTGATGCCGGGAAGGATCATCGCACAGATTCCTATAACTCCGCTGAGGAGGATAAACCAAAGCTCATTCGGAGTGCTGACAGGAATGAGCCCGACCAGGAAATATGCAAGGACAAGCCCGCATACTATTGAAACTACCTCAGGAAGACGCCACTTGAAGCTTTTGCCTATAACGTACACCGAGGCACCGATAAGCCCGTAGAAAAGGCTGTACGTCGGTTCCGGATGAAACTTGAGAAGATAGTTTATCAAACGTGCGAGAGACAAGATCGCCGTTGCGATCCCGAAAAAGAGCGCTATCAGGAAACGGAGATGAATATGACTCAACGCCTCTTTAAGTTTGAACGAAAGAAGTTTTTTGATAAAAACAGCGTCAAAGGACTTTATCGCAGCAAGAAGTTTCTCATAAATTCCGGCAATCAGCGCGATCGTTCCGCCCGAAACACCCGGAATCACATCTGCTCCCCCCATGCAGAAGCCCTTGAGCGCAAGAACCAGCGCCTCCCTGAAGGAGTTGGGACCGGGTGAAGCCATAAATGCCTTTTTGAAGCTGTTATTTTCCATGATTTTCCCCTATATGTTCAAGCAGCTGCCTGTCCGTGAACGAAACCGCGATCGGAGTAACACTTACGCAACCGGACTTTACCGCGTTGCAGTCACTGCCCTCGATATCGAGAAAAGAGTGCTGGTCTCCGCCTATCCAGTAGTAGTCGTTGCGACGCGGATCGACGCGCTTTATGACACCGCCTCCGTATCTGCGCTCGCCCAAAGAGGTCCAGCAGATTTCAGGGTTCGGTTCTCCGACAATAGTGTCAGGAACATTGATATTGAAAAAATGCGGCGTTTCGTAAAGCACATCTTTCCCTGTTTTTTTCTCGATTTCCGGAAGAATCGCATCAAAAAAGAGATCAGCGACGTACGCAAAAGCATATTTTTCTTCAAGCGCCGCAAAATCCGTCACAAAAAGCGAAAGAGCGAACGAAGTTATGCCGTTGGAATAGGTCTCCATTGCAGCTCCGACCGTACCCGAATAGGTAAAATCGTTTCCGAGATTGCCTCCGCGGTTTATACCTGAAAGTGCGAAAAGCGGCTTTTCATCCTTAAAAAGTTCGTGAAGACCGAGAAAAACCGAGTCCGTAGGCGTTCCGTCGACAGCAAATCTGTTTTCTGCAAATTTTTTGACTCGGAGCGGACGCAAAAGCGTTATCGAATGTCCGCATCCACTCTGTTCGCTAAGCGGTGCCGATGTGAAGAAGGAAAAGCCACGTTTCGAGACAGCCTGCTCCAAAGCGGAAAGCCCCGGCGCATTGATCCCGTCATCGTTTGTTATGAAAATTTTCCTCATCGGCTGAAAAATGGTCGGGATGACTGGACTCGAACCAGCGGCCACTTGAACCCCATTCAAGTACGCTACCCAAACTGCGCTACATCCCGACCCGAAATAAAAAACTACTTATTGAGTTTTTCTTTGAGAACCTGACTGTGATGGAAAGTAACGACCTTTCTCTTGCTGATCGTCAAAGCTTCCCTTGTCTGGGGGTTACGACCCTTACGCTCTTGTTTTTCTTTAACTGTAAACTTTCCGAAACCACTCAGTTGGATAGCACCATCGTTTACAAGCCCGCTCTTCATCTCCTCAAAGAACATGTCAACAAGCTTGCCCGCGAATTTCTTGTCAAAACCTGTTTTGCTGTTTCCCATTGCCTCATAAACAAGATCCGTGAGTTCGACTTTCGTTATGCTCATTATTCCCCCCGAAATAACTAGTTAGCCTTAGCAGCTTCAATGATTCTATCAAATGCCTGAGGATCTTCAACAGCAAGGTATGCAAGAACCTTTCTGTCAAGATCGATATTCGCCTTATGAATCATATCCATAAACTTTGAGTAAGACAATCCGCGCTCTCTGACAGCGGCATTGATCCTTGTGATCCAAAGTCTTCTGAAATCTCTCTTTTTAATTTTTCTGTGCGCAAAAGCGTAAGCCCAGCCTCTCTCTACAGTTTCTCTGGCAACTCTGTATCTCCTTGATCTGGACATATAGTTGCCTTTTGCGGCCTGCATAATGGTGGCTCTTCTTCTTTTAGCCTTAAATCCTCTTTTTACTCTCATCTCTGACTCCTATAAATTACAGATAAGGAAGAAGCTTCTTCATCTGTGGCATATCACTTGTGACAATAAAAGCACCCTTTCTAAGGTCTCTTTTTCTCTTGCGAGCCTTCTTTGTAAGGATGTGGCTCTTGAAAGCGTGCCATCTTTTCAACTTGCCGCCGCCGTTTGATTTAACTCTCTTCGCCGCAGCTCTATTGGTTTTCATTTTCGGCATAATTCTTCTCCTTAATTCTTTTGCGAAACAACCATTGTCATCTTTTTATTTTTAACGACATTGTCTAATTCAATGTTCAACTCTTCCTCTCCTCCGAGCTCCTTTACGATGATGTTGAGGTTCTCAAGAGCCTTTTCGGCGAACATAATCTCACGCCCTCTGAAGAAGACGGTGAATTTAACCTTGTTTCCGTCTTCCAGGAACTTCTTGGCGTGGTTTATCTTCGTCATGAGATCGTGCATATCCGTATTCGGACGGATCTTAAGCTCCTTGATCTCAATCGTCACCTGATTCGCTTTCGCCTTTTTAGCCTTCTTTTTCAATTTGTAAAGATGCTTGCCGAAATCCATTATCTTGCAGACAACAGGATCGGTATTGGGCGAAACACAAACCAAATCGAGCCCGCACTCGCGAGCCTTTTCCAATGCATCACGTTTTGAAAGAACGCCGAGAACCTCACCCGTCGGAGAGATAACTCTCATCGACGAAGCCTTTATGGTCTCGTTGATTATGCCTGCTCCCGGTTGAGCAGCAGCCGGTTCGGGTTTGGTAGGCTTAATCAATAGTATACTCCGTTGTAGTTTTCGGAATCGACCTTGGCGACAAAATCTTCAACAGTAAATGTCTCCTGCTCTCCGCCGCGCTTGCGAACGGTGATCGTCTTAAGATCAGCCTCGTTGTCGCCGATAACAACGATGTAGGGAGCCTTCTGAACCGACCACTCACGTATCTTGTAGCCGATTTTTTCGTTTCTGTCGTCAAGCTTGACTCTAAGCCCCTTCCCTCTCAGGATGTCGCAGAACTTCATCGCTGTATCTACATGCTTGCCGGAAACCGGAAGGACAGCGACCTGAAGCGGAGCCAACCAGACGGGGAAAGCACCCTTGAAGTGCTCGATCAGTACACCGAAGAACCTTTCGATCGAACCGAGCAGAGCGCGGTGAAGCATGATCGGACGGTGTTCCTGACCGTCTTCGCCGACGTAGGAAATATCAAACCTCTCCGGCAGGTTGAAATCGACCTGAACCGTTGAAAGCTGCCAAAGTCTGCCGATCGAATCTGTGATGTTGATATCGATCTTCGGACCGTAGAAAGCACCGTCGCCTTCCTGGATCTCCCAGGGCAGACCGGATGCTTCAAGAACATCCTTCAAGGCACCTTCAGCCCTGTTCCAGACTTCGATCTCACCGACATACTCTTTCGGACGGGTGCTGAGGAAGAGCTTGAAACTTTCGAATTCAAAACTCTTCAGCATGAAAAGCGAGAAATCGAGAACGCGCTTGATCTCGTCTTCAAGCTGGTCGATCCTGCAAAAAAGGTGAGCATCATCCTGAGTAAAACCGCGGACGCGCTTCAAACCGTTGAGAGTCCCCGATTTTTCATATCTGTAAACCGTGCCGAGTTCAGCCCATCTGAACGGGAATTCACGGTAGCTCCATTTTTTTCTCTTGTAG
>JAGAAT010000141.1 GCA_017615095.1 bacterium | reverse complement strand
TGACGAACATGAACCAGCTTCTTATGAAAAAGTTCTTTGTGTAGTGTTTCAATTCCACTTTCGTCGCATCGTAATAAGGATGTTCCAGAAGATTTTTCGCTTTTTCCGCAGCAACTGCCCTTTTCTTCATTCTCCATCTCCTGAATGGCTCGTTGACGAGGATCAATGCCAATGTGACAGCGATATATATCATAGGATTTCCCTTGAACAAACGGAAAAAAAAGGCAGGAAGAATAAGCAGGAACCAGTTCCTGTCGAAAAACGACTCTCTGTAAAAAGCATAGAGATAGTTTTGTGGCAGTTCATACCAAACAAAATCCAAGAATCCAGCAACTATAAACAGATAACAAGTCTCTTGGAAAATATTATTATTCAAAGATCTTGTCTGTATTTCAGCCAGTTTGTAACCCATAATGAAATTCTCGCCGATAATTTCAACCAAAGAAAACATCAGTGTCGGAACTATCAACCAGCCGAGCTTGTTGAGAATGTTCATTGAAACCTCTTTTGCCGCCCTTGATTTTGTCGTGATCTCGGAGGCGGCGAACCGTGATCCCGGAATCCAGATTAGCGCCGTCGATATATCGATATTACGTGATATCGTTATAACGCAAGATTCCGGCGCGATTAATCGTTGTCAGGTGTTTCTTCACTGTCGGTGACGGCGGTGTCGTCGTCATTTGCGGGTTCGTCGTCGGTTGCGGGTTCATCGTCATTTGCGGGTTCGTCGTCGGTTGCGGGTTCGTCGTCGGTTACGGGTTCGTCGTCGGTTACGGGTTCGTCGTCGGGGAGCGGCGGGTATTCGTCTGCCGGTGTGCAGTCGCGCTCGTCTCCGTCCTTGTCGTAGCAGTGGCAGCCGACGAGTTTTTTGCTTTCAGCCATCGTGGCTTTGCCCCAGAGGTGATAAAATTCGGTTTTTGATGGGTTGGTGTCCTTGGAAATCACCATGTAATTGTTGTTACCGTCATCCTCGAGGTAGTAGCAGTATTTGTATACGAATGCGTTTTCGAGGTCGTAGAAATAGTCGTACTTCGTGACATAGAATTTTGTTGTCGGTTCGTGTGATTTTACTGCCTCTTCAAAGTCGTCGACGAACATGTCGATATCGGTGCGCTGAACTTTGAAGGGACCGACGTAATACTCTTTGGGTTCGATGCACTCCTGCGCTATTTTTACGATTTTTCCGTTTGCGCTCGGATATCTGAACATATACTGCTGGCAGTAGTAGTCGATATAGGTGTCTTCGGGGTACGCAAAATATCCGATGCCGTAGTCGAGATTGTATACCGGCCAGTCTTCCATGATCGAGTAGAGTGCGAAGATCTGGGTATTGTCTTCGGTATCGATCAGTTTGTCCCATTCCGGAAATTCTGTTTTCTTTTCTGCCGTGCGGCCGTCCATCAGAATGTATTCGATCTCGTCGTTCAGGACGTACATATCCTTGCTGTCGTTGAAGTTGTTGAGGATGATGTGGATCTCACCGGTTTCGGGGTAGAAGTAAAGCATGGAGTGCGAAGCAAAGACGTCTCCGCCGTGTCCGTAAAATTCACTGTGCGACCCGATGCCGTACTGTGTGCCCAGACCGTACATCGGAGTTCCCAGGAGTTCGACTATGTCGAGCAGCTGATCCATGCTCTCGTCCGAAAGGATCTCTCTGTGGAAAAGGGCGTATCCGTACTTGAAAAGGTCTTCAACGTTCGAGACGAGCGAACCTGCTGTCCAAGCCTTGTGCGGGTATTCGTAGGGGACAAGGTTCCCGTGCCTGTCGTAGGCGTGACCGTGGGCTTTCGCCTCTTCGGAGTGCTCTTCGAAGCCACGCATGAAGGTGTGGGTGAGGCCGAGTGGTTCGATGATCCTTTCGCGGATCACTTCATGTGCCGGTTTTTCCGCGACTTCGCTCATGATAAGCCCTGCGAGGACATAGTTTGCGTTGATGTATGCCCACGAAGTTCCGGGCTCGAAGTTGAACCTGCCGTTGACGTCTTCAACGACATCTTCAGGATCCATGATGTCACTCATTTCCTGAATGCCGGATGTGTGGTTGAGAAGCATACGGACGGTGATTTCGTCTCCCTTTTCAAAATCGGGGAACCACCAGTCGATCGTCTGGTCGAGGTCGATTTTTCCATCCTGCTGCAGAAGGAGCATCGTTACAGCGGTGAAGTTCTTCGTGATGCTGCCGACTTCGAAAAGGTCGTCGGGCATCAGTTCCTCTTTTGTATTGCTGTTGCGGACGCCTATAGCGAAGGAGGTGAGTTTGTCGTAGCCGTATCCGACTACAACGCCGGTGCCGTTGGCGAAACGGAGATACTCTTCGGCAAGATTTTTGATACTTTCGAGCTTTTCTTCCTCGGTCGCTGGGTGGTCGGAATCCGGTTTGTCGGTGTCCGGTTCTGCCGGCTCTTCGTCTTCGTCGGTCTCTTCCGTATCGGCGTCTGCGGTTTGGTCGGTATCACCGTCTGTAGTGTTTCCGTTCTCTTTGGAACTTCCGCAGCTTGTGCCGAAGAAGAGCATTGAAAGAAGGATCGTTGTTGCAATGAATTTTTTCATCTCTGTCTCCTCTGAACTTCAGTTTTTTATAGTAAAGTAGGCAGGTTCGGAACGATGCTTTCCTCTTCCGTCATGTCGTTTCCGGAACATTCGCGCTCTTCCCCTGATTTGTCGTAACAGTGGCAGCCTGACTCTCTTTCGCTTTCAGCCATTTTCGATCTGCCCCAGACGCGGAAAAATTCTCTGTCGGACGGATGCGCACCGCTTGAAACGACCATATATTTGTTCGGATCTTTATCTTCAAGAGCGTAGCATATCTTCGAGACGGAGTCGCTCTCCACGTCGTAGAAGTAGTCGTATTTCGTGATGTAGAAATTATGTACCGGCTCGCCCGATTCTGCTGCTGCCTCGAAATCGCGGAGATACATATCGATATCGGTCCTCATGACTTTTAAAGTCAAAATGCCTTCGTAATATCTCAGAGGTTCCGAGCACTCCTGTATGATTTTTACATAAGCATTTTGAGATTTGAACATGTAGTGCACGCAGTAAAAGTCAGGATAGTAGTCTTCCGGGTAGACGAAGTATCCTACGGAATAGTCCAGCTCTTCAGCCGGATAATCTGGTAACGGTGCGTAAAGGGCGAAGATCTGGGTGTCGTCTTCGTTGTCTATGAGCTCCTCCCAATTTGGTAACCCGGTTGCCTTTTCGGCAGTCTTGTCGTCCATGAGAACGAATTCGATCTCATCGTTCAGGATGCCGAGAGTGCTGGAGTTGCCGCTGAAATTGTCGAAAAGTATGTGTATCTCGCGGGTCTCGGGGTAGTAGATCATCTGCGCCGCTGAGGTTATGACATCTCCGCCGTGGTTGTAGAAACTGCCGTGGGGACCGCTGCCGTACATTATTCCGAGCCCGTAGACCGGTATACCGGAGACTTTCACCATGTCGAACATCTGCTCCATGCTCTCTTCCGAAAGCAGTTCTCCGTTGAAAAGGGCATGGGCGTATTTGAACATGTCTTCAACGTTCGAGAGGATCCCTCCGGCAGTCCAGAAATATTCGTTGAGTTCGTATTGAATGATGTTGCCGTATTCGTCGAAAGTGTGTCCGCGAGCCTTGTCCTCAAGCGGATACTCTTCGGCGTTTTTCATGAAGGTGTGCGTCATTCCGAGAGGTTCGAGGATCTTTTCGCGGATCACTTCATGCGCCTCTTCTCCCGTAACTTCGTTTATGATGAGCCCCGCCAGAATGAAGTTGGTGTTGCTGTACGCCCAGTCGGTCCCCGGTTCGAAGTTGAATTTTCCGTTGACCTCTTCGAGCACCTTCTCTGGATCGCCGTATCTGGATGGCTCCTGAATGCCTGACGTGTGGTTGAGGAGCATCCTTACCGTGATTTTGCCGCTCTTTTCAAAGTCGGGGAACCACTCGTCTATCGTCTGGTCGAGATCGACCTTTCCTGCTTCCTGAAGGAGGAGCATCGTCACTGCCGTGAAGTTCTTCGTGATGCTTCCGATTTCAAAGAGGTCGTCTGTCGAAAGCGGTTCCTGAGTCCTGCTGTCGCGGATGCCGTAGGCGATCGAGGTCAGTTCGTCGACGCCGAAACCGATTACGATGCCTGTTCCGTGAGAATATCCGATATACTCTTCAGCCAGGTTCCTGATGCTTTCGACCTTTTTTTCAAGAGCCGGATCGGTGTCGTCGTCGGGCTGCGGTTCTGTATCGTCCTGATCCGGTGCTTCATCGTCAGACGGAGTGTCTGCGTCCGGAACATCATTATTTTTTGAGTTGCCGCAGGAGACGGAAAAAATCGCTAAAGCGATCAGGATCAAAATCGGAACAAGTCGTTTTTTCATATCCTCTCCGTCAAAGTATCTCTGAAGGCGTCACAACAGTGTTCTGGATCGTATCGAGCTTGAACTGGTAATCGATATTGAAGTGGAGACCGCGGCTCTCCTTGCGTTTCATCGCGCTCCTGATGATGAGTTCCGCCACCAGTGTGATGTTCCTGAGCTCCAGAAGGTCGCGTGAGACCTTGAAGTTCCAGTAGTATTCGGTGATTTCATGCTTCATCAGCTCAAGACGGGCGAGTGCGCGTTCCAGACGCTTGTTGCTGCGGACGATGCCGACATAGTTCCACATGATCCTGCGGACCTCGTCCCAGTTCTGCTTGATGATGATCTTCTCGTCCTCGTCCTCTGCATTTCCGCTGTCCCAGTCCGGCGGCTCGTATGAGCTGGGCTTTGTCTTCGAAGTGTAGTCGGCGATCTCTTCTGCGACATACTTTGCCATGACAGCAGCCTCCAGCAGCGAGTTGGATGCGAGCCTGTTCGCCCCGTGGAGACCGGTATGCGCGACCTCTCCGCTGACAAAGAGCCCGGGTATCTCTGTCGTGCCCTTCGGTGTACTGCGGAGACCTCCGCAGGAGTAGTGCGCTGCCGGAACGACCGGGATAGGCATCGTCCGCATATCGATCCCGCCGTTGAGGCAGATCCTGAAAATGTTGGGGAAGCGTCTCTGTAAAAAGTCGCCGTCGAGCTTCGTCATGTCGAGGAAGACGCAGTCGTCGCCGCTCATCTTCATCTCGTGGTCGATCGCCCTCGCAACGATGTCGCGCGGTGCCAGCGATTTCAGCGGGTGATATTTCTCCATGAAGGTGTTGCCGTGCTTGTCGATCAGAACGCCGCCTTCGCCGCGCAGAGCCTCGGAGATCAGCATCGAGTTGATCCTTTCGTGGTAGAGGATCGTCGGATGGAACTGAATCATCTCCATGTTCACGACAGGGACCCCAGCTCTGAAGCCGATCGCAAGCCCGTCGCCGGTCGTGACGTTCGGATTTGATGTGTAGAGATAGACCTTCCCGCATCCGCCCGTTGCGAGCAGTACCGAGTTGGCGATGATCGTCATAACCTCGCCCCTGTCGCTCAGGACGTAGGCGCCGATGACGCGGTTGTCTTCTGAAAAGAGGAACTTCGACTCGCTGATGAGGTCGATAGCCGTGTGGTTCTCCAGAACGGTGATGTTCGAGTGCAGGAGAACAGCGCGTTTGATGACCGCGATGAGCTCAAAGCCGGTGATGTCGCCTGCGTGGACGACCCTGCGCTCCGTGTGTCCGCCCTCTCTGCCGAGATCGAGCTGACCTGCCTCGTTTTCCGTGAAGTGGATCCCGAGCTGCTCGAAATGACGGATCGCATCGGGTCCGTTTTCGACAAAAAATTTAACTGCTGCCAGATCGTTGAGTCCCGCGCCGGCAGTCAGGGTGTCCTGTATGTGTTTTTCAAAAGAGTCAACGTTGAAATCCGATACCGTGGCGATCCCGCCCTGTGCGTTCGCACTGTTCGAAACGTCGATCGCCTCCTTGGTGACGACCGTGACCTTCAGCCCTCTTTCTGCCAGATTGAGAGCTGCCGATAGCCCCGAAAGCCCGCTTCCGACGATCAGCACGTCCGCGTAAATTCGATTTTTCATATAAAAACCTCCGAAATATATTCAAAGCTAAACGCAAAATATATTTGGTATGGAACGAATGTCCATTTTTACGACTACGGAAGAGTATGCCGGTTCAACCACTCGTCTTTGATTTCGATACCGTTGTCGGCGCAGATTTCTTTCAAGGTTCTGAAGTCATCGAATTTAAAATATGGATCAACACCGTGTGAAACCAAGAATTCAACCAATTCCTGATTTTTGCACTGGCAGAACCGGCTTGCCGGGTATGCGAAATGTTCTGATTTTGCTCCAGTCTTAAACATCAGCGGAACAATTATTTTAATTTGCCGGTTGTATTCTTCCTGCTTCATTTCAGAGGGCACACATTCTTTATTAGAGACAATGCCAAAACTCGGATATAGCCTGAAACCGTCTTTACTTTCCGAGTATAAATCGGATCTCGCCCCGTTCTCGAGAATGATTTTCGCGATTTCATAGCGCTTCTTAAACAATGAGTAATGAAGAGCTGTCCTACCTGATTGGACTTGGAAATTCGGATCTGCCCCTTTTTCAAGAAGGTATCTGATGACATCTGTTTTGCCGTAATAAACCGCTTCGGTTAAAGGTGTGAAGCCCTTTTCTTTTCCCTTGAAAATCTCGTAATCGAGTAAATTTATTATGTAATCGCCGAAAGTTCTGTCTATGAAAATTCTGTTTTTCTGAACATCTATGACACTTTTGACCGGAGTTTTTACAAGTTCATTGGTTTCTTCTATAACAATTCTTCCCATTGTCTCAGAAAACATTGCAGCCGTCATGCGGCGGAAAAAGGACTTTTTGTTTTCTGCAAGATGCCCTTGTTTGCAGCCTAAATCCTGAAGGAAACTGACTTTTTTAAGATGTTTTGACAAAGGATCTCCTGAGTTTTCCATAAATTTGCACAATCCTTTAGGATCAAGAATATCTTCTTCTGAAATCGAAAAATCCCTCAGTTCTTTTCCGGCATTGTCCACAGGAACATTGCAATTTTCAACCAGATATCTGACAGCGTCGAGATGTCCTTCTCCTGCTGCCGCATTGATTGCGTAAGTATAATATGTTTCGGGATACTGTCCTCCGATGCTCAGAACTCCGACATGGTTCATGTCAGCCCCTTTCTTTGCCAGAAGATCGAGAATTTCTACATTTCCTTTATACGCCGCCCACATCGCTGGAGTCGCGCCGTTTTCGTCGGTCTGGTTTACATCCGCACCTTTTTCTATGGCTGCTTCCGCCTTCTCAGTTTCGTCCCTTTTTATGTATTCGATGAAGCTTTCTTCAGGTTGTTCACTTTTTAATAAAGGCTGGAGCGGACTCAAGACCAGAAGCAAAGAAATCAGAATAAAGACAGTGGCTGCGTATTTTTTTGCAGGGAATGAAATTTCTCTGATAAGAATTCCGATAAACCCGCAAAACATGGCTGATAAAAAGAGCTTTACAGCAATCAAATAAGCCATATTGAACATGGTG
>JAGAAT010000140.1 GCA_017615095.1 bacterium | reverse complement strand
GCCCAAATTTTCGCAGGAAATCATGAATTCACGTAAGGAAGAGCTCGTCGATGCGTGCGAAAAGCTCTATCAGACAAAGACTTTCAATGAGATAACTTTGAAGGAAATCGGGGACACGGCTGAGTTTACGCGCACTGCGATATACAGCTATTTTCAGACAAAAGAGGAGATTTTTTTGGCTCTCTTGCAGCGTGAATACGGAAAGTGGATAAAGGAACTTGAAGATATCGAGCAGACAAAAGAGAAACTCTCAGTTTCCAAACTCGCAAAAATGTTTGCCCTTTCGCTTCAGAACAGGGTGCAGCTCTTGAAACTTCTCAGCATGAACCTTTATGCGATCGAGGATAACAGCCGCGATGAAAATCTGCTGGAGTTCAAAAAGGTCTACAAAGCCGCTATCGATGCGGTCGACAGGTGCTTCAAAATGTTTAAGCCGAAAGCTACTCCGGCTGAGAGTTATGCCTTCAGCTATCAGTTTTTTCCGTTTATGTACGGCGTTTATCCTTATGTTTTTCCTTCCGAAAAGCAGATCCGTGCGATGAAGACTGCCGGAATGAAGCTCAAAAAACGGACAGTTTACCAGCTCGCGTATCCCGCGATTCTCAAAATGCTCGGGAAATAGTGACTAGTTTGTCGCCGGTACGGACATATTGTCTATGTCGGTGTTGACGATCCCGATCCTCTCCAGGACATCTCTTTTCAATGAATTTACGGCAGTGTTGAAATTGCCTTTATCCCAGCGCAACGCGTCGTATATTGCTGCGGTGGAAATTTTTTCACGAGCCGATTCGAACGGTGTTTCGACATCGATCCTGCCGGAATAGATGTTCCAAAGCTCCTTTGTTCTGGAGACAAATGCAGGTGATTTGAAGAGGGCATTGTAGTAAATCGTGTTTTTCAGCCTGCACTGCTGCGACCCGGCGAACGTCCAGTCGAAATCCCAGACGGGACCTGCTTTAAAGGTATTGTTTGCGCTGTCGAAAGTGAAGAAAACGCTTTTGGGGTGACCCAGCTCTTTGTTGTTCATTATTTCATTCACGAACCAGAATTTCGCCCACGAATCGATCTCTATGATTTCGGCGTAGGACTCATCGGGCGCGGAGCATTTGTTTGTCTCCATACCTTCGGTGAAATCAGGGTAGAGCAGCTTTTCCAGATTGTTGATTTTTGTCTGAAAGCGTTCAAGCCGTGCCTCTCCGCCGTTTGTGATCTCGTCGTTCCCGTCAATCATGTAGTCGTCGTTTTTTATCATGTAGGGCATTTGGCGTATAGCGCTTTTGAATTTCACCGGTTCGTCGTAGTAGATGTCCATTTCGACGAGGTAGTCCTTGTCTTCATCGTCGGTCATATCTTCACTTCCGTCGTTTATGTCCACACGGTTTTTATCGACTTTGATCGCCTCGCCGAGCCAGTAGAGACCCTGATACTCGCCGTTCAGGACAAGGTCTGCAAATTCTCCGTGGACTGTCCAGTCCAGTTCAAAAAGCTCGCTGAGATAGAAGGCGATTTCGTTTTTCATAAAGGAGTCGTCAAGATAATTTGCAATCAGGACCCAGCGTTTGTGCTTAGGCATCCCCATGATCTCACGGGATTTTTTCAGTTTCAGCGAGTAGGGTTTTTTGGGTTGGTTCCATGTAGAATTTCCTCTGCCGCGGATGTTTGTTTCGATGTCGTCGAAGTTCCAGCTTTCATTTCCCGCTCCGGCAACGGATATGGCTGTGCCGCTCAGCCACTCCTCTTTCGAGGTGATCTCGACTCCGTCCGGTGTGTTTATGTAGACGGTCGGAAGTGCGGTGTAAGCCACGCTTGCCACATCGGAAGCAGAGGTTTTGCTTTCGCCTGATGAAGAG
The DNA here is from genome assembly GCA_017615095.1 of bacterium. GTDB lineage: Bacteria > UBP6 > UBA1177 > UBA1177 > UBA1177 > UBA1177. Next base: position 3,452 of record JAGAAT010000140.1, on the reverse strand, counting down.
ACAGCGGTTGCGGTGCAGTAGTAGTAATGGATCCCTTTTTCCGTGAATACCGGTGTTTCAAAAGCCGGTTCGGTCTCTCCCGGCAGGACAGTGCCGGAATTTTTCGAGCCGTTCGGGCTTTCATACCACTGGTATTTTACTTCGCAGCACGGCGACTTTGCCTCGCAGATGAGGGTGACGGTACGGTCTTTCGGCGCGATGTTCATTTTTTCGGGCTGTCTGACAAATTCAGGAGCGGGAACGGTGTCGCTGCCGGAGCCGTCTTCGTCAGCTGTTTCGTCATAGTCGCTGATCTCTTCATCATCCTCAGAAGTGTCTCCATCGGCTGTTTTATCCCCGTCAGCCTTGGTATCGCTCTCTGTTTCGGTATCAATGTCGATCCCGGTATCGCCGTTATCCCCGGTATCTTTGTCAGCCGCAGTCTCAGGGTCCTGTGAAAAATCCGCATCAGCTGCCGGATCATTGCCCGAATTATCGCTGATCTCTGAATTGTCTTCCGTTTTTCTGCCGCCGCAGCCGGAAAGGGACAAGACAACGAAGAAAAGAAGCAGATAAAGAGAAATTTTTTTCATATAACACTCCGAAATATCATCAAAAACAGCTGATTCTAAATATTTCCGCATGGAAAACAAGAGGCTGAAAAGGGGTATTTCCTCAAAGTTTTTTATGCTGGCGGCGGGAAAATCTTTTTTTTCGAATCAAGCTCTGAATAGTTGTATTTTTATTGTTTTAGGTAAAATTTAATGTTTTAGGTCAATTTTATGACGGAGGTCGTTATGATTAAGATTTTTAAATTTTGGGTAATTTTGGTCTTCTCGCTTTGCCTTGCTGTTTCGTGCGGCGGTTCAAACGGCGGCGGAAGCAATGAAAATGATGAGGAGAATGAAAAGCTCGACGCTGACGGCACGGAAGATTTCGACGGCGAAGAAGCTGAAGAGTTCGTTACTATTGGTTCTTCTGAATCTAACAAAGGCGGCGGAGATTATGCAAATGAGGACACGGAGGCATCGGATGGCGCCGACGCAGAAGCACCTTCCGACGACAGCGGCGAGGCTGAGCGCGAGATCGTCGAATCGGATATCTACAAGTTCGACGGCGACATCCTCTGGCTCGCAAACCAGTACAAAGGCTTGATCGCAGTTGACATCAGCGACCCGAAACACCTCAAAATCATCGGCAATCTGAGATTTCAGGGTTATGTCGGCGAAATGTATCTCCAGGAAGGACGTGCCTACATCCTCGTAAGCTACACCAATTCGAGTTACGAGTACGGCGATATTTATTATTCCGGCAGGACCTATTCCAAACTCATGGTCGTAAACACCGAAGATCCTTCAAATCTTTCGCTCATCAGCGAATTTGAGATCGAAGGCTGGATCAGTGATTCGAGACAGGTCGGAGATGTCATTTATGTCGCTTCGACTGAATACAGGTACTACTGGTACGGATGCGACGGCGACGGCGGCGAATCGGGAGCAGATCAGATCTCGATCATGTCGGTAAACGTCAAAGATCCCAAGAATATAAAGATGGTCGACAAAGTTTTCGTTGAAGGATACGGCTACACGCTCTATGTCTCAAAGAAGTCGATCTATGTTGCCGAGGCTGACACCTACTACTGGAACGAAGATTACAAAGAGGGGTATCCGGTAACGATGTTCGATATCAGCGATCCCGAAGGAAAAATCGTCAAAAAGGCCGAGTTCAAGACTGACGGATTTATGAGCGACCGCTGGAAAATGCACGAAAAAGACAATGTTTTCTATGCAGTAAGCTCTTCTTCGCAGTGGGGCAACGGCGACAGTTTCATCGAAAGTTTCGATGTCAGCGACCCGAAAAACGTCAAAAAGCTCGACAAGCTCGTCTTTATGACCAACCAGCAGCTTTACGGTACGAAATTCGAGGGCGACAGGATGTACGCGGTCACCTATTTCCAGCAGGATCCGCTTCACGTCATCGACATTTCCGATCCTGAAAACCTCAAACAGCTCGGTGAACTTGAAGTTCCGGGCTGGTCGGATTTCATCGAAGTGAGAGGAACGAAGATCCTTGCCGTCGGACGCGATAATTCAAAGTCGAAGATCAGCATGTACGATGTTGCAGACCCCGAAGATCCGAAAGAGATCAACACGGTAGAAATAGGTTCCGGCTACACCTACAGCGAAGCGAACTACGACTGGAAAGCGTTCAAAATCTTTGACGAACTTGGTCTTATCCTCCTTCCTGTAACCGATTACAGCTATGATTCATGGGAAAGTATCTACAAACTTTATCTCATTGATTTCGACCTTGACAAGGGGCTGAAAACACGCGGATTCATCGCTTCAGACAGCTATGTAAGACGCGGTGTCGCTATCGACAAACTCATCTTCAGCATCGGTGAAAACCATGTCGTTCTTGCGGACGCGACCGACCGTGACAACCCGAAAGTCTTGTCGGAACTTACTCTTGCGTCTTACGTCGGCAACATGACAAAATGCGGAAAATCACTCTGCGGCATTGATGACTACTACAATTTCAATGTCTATGACAAGACTACGGGAGAAACTGTCTGGACGACAGGAATAACGACAAGGAATTCATATTATTACGATGTCAATATGACGAAAAACAGCAATTTCGCATACTTTTACCGCACAGATTACAACCCCGGGAACGACTATCTTGAACCTTTTGTCAAAGTCGTCAAATTCAGCGACAGCGGGAAATTTGAGGTAGTCGGCGATTTCGAAATCGATTCGGATGAACTTTCCTGGATCCAGAACGCCTCCGAAAACAATGTCCTTGCAGCTGTTTCGGAAAATACCGGATGGTACGAAGACCACTCTGGAGCAAGAATGAAAATGGTATTTGCCGACATGAACAAGCTTGAGGGTAAAATCGAAACGGCTCAGATCGATTTCGATTACGAGTCGCTGATCCGTGAAAAGAACATTTTCGCGCTCGGCAACACCTTCTGGACGAGCGGCTGCCAGCTCAAAAAAGAGGATCCGGAAAACGGCGACCAGTATCTCTGCTATGCACTTCCGTTCGATGCAGGTGACCCGAAAAACCCGAAAGAGGGCAAAAGGGTCAACATCCCCGGCGAACTTGCAGGGATCAGCGAAAACGGCGAGTATCTCTACACCAAAACGCCGAGAATCTATGACTATGACAATAATTGCGGAGATGACGAATACTACTGCTGGGCGGAAACACAAACTTCCGATTTTTACATCTTGAAGCTCAACAACGAGAAAACTGCCGTAAAGGTTGTCAAAAAAGAGATTTTGACCGATTCCTACGGTTATGACCGCGATTCTTATGAATCTGTTTCAAACAGTGTCTATACCAAAAACGACAAAGTCTTCTTCGTCAAAACTTCGACCGGTGAAGAGTGGAACACCTGTTCCTACAGATCGAGCGGAGTTACCGAAGTCCGCATCATTTCGGCTGACAACGGCAAAGAGATC
>JAGAAT010000139.1 GCA_017615095.1 bacterium | reverse complement strand
ATCTGGAGCCAGACGGTCCTTATCCTTGAAAAAACCGCCGCGGATGTACATCTCGTCGGTATCGAATGACTGCGGGATCTTTTCTACTTCGGTCTTGTTCATTATGATCTTTCCGAGAGCGAGCTCCTTGACTGCGCCGTCTAGGAACTTCTGATTTTTCGTAAAGCGCTCCGCGCCGTCTTCGCTTTCAAAGTGGAAGAAAAGCTCGTAGCCTTCCGGGATCTGCTCCTTGAAACGCCAGTAGGTCGTAAGTTTGAAGGGCTCGCCGTGACGCGGCTTGATCGGCTCGACAAAGTAACCGAGAAGCTCGATTTTGCCGTCATCGAACGACATGTTGGTCTTGATCGTGAGCTTTGACATCTCCGATTCGGAAACGATGCCCTCGTGAGCCGGAGAGCAGGCGAAAATGAGGCAGCAGAGCGCCGCCGGGATCAAAAATCTAAAAAAACTTTTCATTACGACCTCCAATTTGTCTCTATAAGTCATTATAACCATTAGGATTTTGCTTTTGCCAGTTCCAAGCGTCGCGGCACATCTCTTCAAGCCCGAGTTCCGCCTTCCAGCCCAAGACCTCGGCACTTTTGTCAGTCTTCGTGAACGAAACGGCAAGGTCGCCGGGGCGTCTTCCGACGATCTCATAGGGGATTTTGATCCCGTTCACGCGCTCGAACGCCCTGACCATCTCCAAAACGCTGCAACCTCTCCCTGTCCCTAGGTTGAAGACCGCTTCACCGACATTTTTTGAAAGATAGTCGATCGCCGCGACATGTCCCAAAGCCAGATCGACGACGTGGATATAGTCGCGGACACCTGTGCCGTCGGGTGTCGGATAGTCGTTCCCGAAGATATTGAGCTTTTCGCGCCTCCCCGATGCTACCTGACAGATAAACGGCATCAGGTTGTTCGGGATCCCCTTCGGATCTTCGCCGATAAGCCCGGATCTGTGCGCTCCGACCGGATTGAAATAGCGGAGCAGCGCAACGCTCCAGTCGCCTTCTGCCTTTGCTGCGTCACGGATTATCTGCTCGCCGAAATATTTCGTCCAGCCGTAAGGGTTCGTGCAGCCGCCTGTCTGCGACTCTTCGGAAAAGGGCGGTTCAGCCCCAAGGGCATAGACTGTTGCAGAAGAGGAAAATATCAGTTTTTTAACTGAGTTACGCCTCATCGCATTGCAAAGCGCGATGGTGGAACCGAGATTGTTTCCGTAGTATCTGAGCGGCTGAGCGACCGATTCTCCGACAGCCTTCAGACCGGCGAAGTGGATGACGCACCCGATTTCGTGCTCGTTGAAAATCTTTGAAAGCACCGCCTCGTCACGGACATCAGCTTCGTAAAGTACCGGCATCACTCCGGTTATTTCACGGATCCGCTCAAGTGACTTTTTGCTTGAATTTACGAAATTATCAATAATTACGACATCATAACCACGCTGAATGAGTTCTACGCATGTGTGGGAGCCGATAAATCCGGCACCGCCTGTAACCAAAATCTCCATTTCCATCTCCTAAAACAAGGAAAATAAACGGGTCATTCTACTCAAATCGAGAAAATTTTCTAACATAACTCCCTGAGTCCGACGATGATCTCACCGACATCGTCTATCCCCGAGATCTCGAATCTGATCGCGCTCCCGCCGGAAAAGACGCCCTTGTGCTTTGTCAGGAAGGCGAAAAGCTCATCCATGTTTTTGGGGATGAAGCCCGCTCCGAACGTGATCGTGAAGTGGCTCTTTCCGATGGATACCGCTACCGCGCCGCAGCTTATCGCAACGATTTTGAGCTTCGTCAGCTTGAAGAGGTTCTCCGTCTCCTCCGGTATCTCGCCGAACATCTCGGCAAGCGTCGAACGGATCCAGTTGAGTTCGTCAGGCGATGAAATCTCGGCGATCTTCCGGTAAAAACCGATCCTGAGCTCAGTATCTGCGATGAAGCTTTCGGGGATGTTCGCGTTCAAATCGGTCGAAATTTCGAAGTTGTTGTCAACATGCGGAACGCCGGTTTTAAGCTCTTCGATCCTGTTTTTCAGCATCTCGAGGTAGGTTTCGTAACCGACGTTTTTGAGCTTTCCCGACTGACTCATCCCCAGAATATTGCCGCCGCCGCGGATGCTGAGATCCTCCATCGCGACCTCGTAGCCGCTTCCGAGCTTGTCGAAGCGCTTTATCGCAGCAAGCCTTGCATAGGACTCCTGCGTTATCCGGTTGAGGCTCGGAACGAAGAAAAACGCCTTCGCCTCGCGGTTCCAGCGCCCCACTCTGCCCCTGAGCTGGTAAAGCTGAGCCATCCCGAAGAGGTCGGCACGGTCGATGATGATCGTGTTCACAAGCGGGATATCGATGCCAGACTCGATGAGCGATGTCGCAAGCAGCAGGTCGAACTCACGGTTGACGAAGCGGACCATGACGCTTTCGAGCTCGTCGACATCCATCTGACCGTGCGCCACAGCCACTCTGAGATTCGGGATAAGCTGCTGGAGGCGCGTCTTGATGACACTAAGATTGGCGATCCGGTTGTGCACGAAATAGACCTGACCGTCGCGTGCAAGCTCTGTCAGGATCGCATCTTTGATGATCTCCTCGCTGTACTCCAGAACGTAGGTCCTTATGCTTTTGCGGTCTCCGGGAGCAGTCCTGATAAACGAGATCTTCCGCACCCCGAGAAGCGACATCTGGAGGGTCCTCGGGATAGGCGTCGCCGTCATCGAGAGGGTCGCGATACCCTTTTTTATCTCCTTTATACGCTCCTTGTGGGCTACTCCGAAGCGGTGCTCCTCGTCTATGACCAGGAATCCCAGATTCTTGAATTTCACATCCTTCCCGAGCAGCCTGTGAGTGCCGACAACTATATCCACATCACCCGATTCAAGTTCGGCAACCACCTGATTCTGCTTGGCTTTATCGTAAAGCCTCGAAAGCATTTCGATCTTCACCGGCATATTGGCGAAACGTTCCCTGAGAGTGCGCAGATGCTGCGAAACGAGGACTGTCGTCGGCGCCAGGATCACAGCCTGCATCCCGTTCGCGACAGCGATCATGCAGCCGCGCATAGCCACCTCGGTCTTGCCGAAGCCGACATCTCCGCAGAGCAGCCGGTCGGTGATCTCACGGCGCGAAAGGTCGTTTTCGAGCTCGAGGATCGAACGCCTCTGGTCAGGAGTTTCACGGTACGGGAAGCCCTTTTCGAACTCCCGGTACATCTGGGTATCGACAGCCATCGGTATGCCAGTTTCGAGCCCGCGCTCGGCGTAGAGCTCAAGGATCCGTGCCGCCACCTTCTCGATCTCGGTGCGGACCCTGCTCACTGTCTGCTGCCAGACGTTGTTCCTGAGCGAGCTGACCTTCGGGAGCACAGCCTCGTCCCAGCGGTACCTGTAGATGTAGTGCATGTTGTAGACGGGGACGTAGAGCTTGTCGCCCTTTTCGTAGCGCAGGACAAGGCAGTCGGTGCCCTCTCTCCGCGTCGTCCCCTCGTAGACGCCGATCCCGAAACGGTAGTGCACGACGTACTCGCCGGGTGTCAGGCTGCTCAGCTCGAAGATTTTGTTCTCCTGATACTCCTGAGCGTCGAATTTTTTCTTTTTCGCAGATGCCGTACTGAATTTAAAGATCCCTGACGAGAGCAGAGCCAGCTTCTTCGACGGGATCTCGACGATCGCTTCGGGGGAAAACCAGGCGTTTTTCTCGATCACGATGACCGCCTCGGCAGACATCCTGACCGGCAGAGTCTCCAGCTGAAGGACGGAGACATCACCTTTCGCAGCGACATCTACCAGAGAATCGACCTCGTTAGGCTTCGCGAAAATGACGACATTCGAGTTCTCCTTTGCAAGCTTGTTGAGGACGAAAGCCGGCTCCTTCTGGAGATTGGGGGCAAGCGTCCTGTGGACCGTCGGGAACTTTTCGATCTCGCCGGCGACTGAAAAGAGCTGACTCACCTCGAAATCGAAATCGAGCTCTCTATCGTCGAAGTAGGCATCTATCCCGAAAGGAAGGAAACTCCCCTCCTCCAGCCGCTTTGCCCTTTCGTTCTTAAGCGTAGTGAGATCTTGAAATTTAAGGGTTTCCACCCTGTTCCTCTCGAAGCGCACGCGCTTTCCGTCAAACCTCTCCCAAATGGTCTTACCGCCCGCTGTCAGCGGAAAGAAGTCCCACTTGCCGAAGAGCCCGGACTCTATCATCTCCTCGCACTTGAGAACCTCCTGCATCGAAATGCCGTTCCTTTTGTCGGCAAGCCGCGCCTGCCAGTCGTCACGGAGCCTGTTCGAGAAGAAGAGCATAGGGATCCTGACCTCGTCAAGGTGTTTCCAGTTGCGCTGGGTCGAATACCAGAAGAGCGATATATCCTCCAGCTCGTCGTCGAAAAACTCGAGCCTCGCACCCTTGCCGGGGATAAAAGTCCCGATATCCAGGATATCGCCGCGCTGAGCGAACTCACCGGCGTCACGAACGATCTGGACCCGCCTGTAGCCTGCGTCAACAAGCGCTGCCGCGACCTCCGAGATCCGGTAGTACGAATTTTTCCGAAAAAGTTGTCCGGCTGCGGAATCTGGCAGAAAAAGCCTGCATCCGAGCGGTGTCGTAACAACGATATCGATATCGGAGTCGAGCTCGGCATACGACTTTTGAAGGTCGAAATCCTCTCCGCTCCGCTCAAGCAGAAGGAACTGCGGAGAAAAGAGGAGCGACTTCAGTCTGAAGGCGGAAAGCGCGTTTGCAAGAAGAGTCGCCTCCTTGTGCGACGGGACCTCGATCAGGAGCTTTCCGTGACTTTTGAACAGCTCGACTGCCAGGACAGGAAAGGCGTCAGGAGATGTTTCAATGTATCTCGTCATAATCCGCCTCCCGGTAAATATCATCTATAACAGTTTGGATTTCTTCATGTTTTGCCCAGACGACACCCTTCATGCCCCTGAGCCAGGTAAGCTGGCGCTTTGCCAGATGGCGGGTGTTTCTGGCGATCTCTTCGACCAGTGCCGCAGTGTCCGGGATCTCACCGTTAAGGTACATCTCAGTCTCGATGTATCCGATGGATCTCAGCGCCTTGCAGTTTTGAGATGAAAATCCGAGCGATCTCACCCGCCGGACCTCATCAACAACGCCGTTTTCCACCATCTGCGAAGCCCGCAGGTTGATCCTTTCGTAGAGCTTTTCGCGTTCGATATCTATCCCGACGAGAGCGCACGGCAAACCGAGCCCGCCTGTCCGCTCCATTTTGTTCCAGTCGCTGAGGCGCAGTCCGGTCGCAGCAAAGACCTCGAGCCCGCGAAGGATCCGCTGTCTGTCGTTGCATGACGATATCTGCCCTGCCCAGACGGGATCTGTCCTGACCAGTTCTTCAAAAAGCTCCGAAGTCTCCCTGCCGGAACACTTTGCATCGACAGCCGCCTTCACCCCGGCATCGATCTCAGGGACTGGCGAAAGACCGTTGAGAAGCGCATCGACATAAAAATTTGTCCCTCCGACAACTATCGGCAGCCTTCCGCGACCGATGATGTCCGAAATCGCAGCCTTTGCCTTTTTGATGTAAATACCGGCATTTATCTCGTTTCCGAGCTCTTCGGTCCCGATCAGGTGATGCGGAACGAGCGCCATTTCAGCCTCAGAAGGCGCAGCCGAACCGATCACGAGACCGCGGTAGATCTGAACAGAGTCGGCACCGACGATCTCGCCTCCCCGCCTAAGCGCTGCTTCAAGCGCAGCCCCGGTCTTTCCGGATGCCGTTGCTCCCAGGATAAAGAGAGGTTTCATTTACGCTGGACCCTCTTTTCAAACTCGTTCCTGCTCATCGTGAAGAAGAACGGACGCCCGTGCGGACAGGTCAGCCAGTCGCTTTTGTTTATCATTCCGACAAGTGCGTCGATGTCGGCGTCATGCAGGATGTCGTTGCGCCTGACCGAAGTTTTGCACGCCCGCTGGGCGATGTGCGAAAGCAGGAAGTCGTCGAACTCCTCACTGTGACCGTACTCCGAAATCTCACCGAGCATACCCTTGATGAGCTTCTCCCAATCGGTCTCGAAGCCGATCGCAGGAGTCGCCCTGAGCACAGCGGTCGAATCGTCCAGAAGAGAGATGTCGAAAGCCAGCGCAGTAAATTTATCAAGATTTTCTTCAAGCACCACCTTCTCCGACGGCGAGACCTTCACCATTATCGGGCTTATCAGGAGCTGACTCAGCTTATCGCTGTCGGTATAGATACTGCGCAGCCGGTTGTAGGTCATCCGCTCGTGCGCCGCGTGCTGGTCAAGAAAAATGACACCGTTTTCGACCTCTAAAATAAGGTATACACCGAACAGGACACCGATCTTCTTATAGTTCTCGATCCTCATCGAAAACAGCGGCTGAAGCGTTGTCTGTGCCGGAGGCTCCTGCCTTCTCTCAGGCAGCTTCGGGATATATCTCTCTTCGCGCTGGGCGACGGCATCATGCTGCGGGTGGATCGGTTCACTGCACTTTTCCGAGGGTTCCTCTTTATCGTAAATATTTGTTTTTATTTGAGTTGTATTATTCAAACCGATTTTGCCGTGGATAAACCCGTCAGCCGAAGCCGCTAAATTCACGGGCATCCCACCCTTTCCGCTCTTAACCTCCTCCGACGACGCCGCTGACTCTCTTTTTTCCGGCCGGGGCTGAGGTTCGAAAGGCTTTTCAGGTTCTTCACACGCAGTTCTCAAATTTGCAAAAGCCGCAGTTATCGAACTCCTTATCAGATGCGCGATGAGATTCGTGTCGCGGAAGCGGACCTCCTGCTTGGTCGGGTGGACGTTGACATCCACGAAAGAGGGGTCGCAGTCGATAAAAATCACGATCGAGGTGCGGAATTCGCCGCCGACAGCCTCCTTGAGAGTTTTCAGGATCGCCGCATTGACGAGCCTGTCCGATATGATGCGCCGGTTCACAGCGACAACTGAAAGCGCCTGGATGCCGGCAGTCGGATCAGGGACAAAGGCACGGACCCTGACTATGGGATCCGAGACCTCTGCAAAGCCGATATACTGCCCCGGGATCTTCCAGACTGACGAGATCCTCTCTACCGGCGATGCGGCTGCCGGAAGCGTGAAGAGGTTCCTGTCGTTGCTGAAAAACGAAAAGGAGATCTGCGGGTGGACAACGCTGAATTTCATCAGGTTTTCGCGGATCAGCGCATATTCGCGTTCATCGCTCTTCAAAAACTTCTTCCTGACCGGAACGTTGAAAAATATATCTTCGGCGACGATCTCCGTCCCCTTCGGGACCGATACGTTTTTGGTCTCCGAAAGCTTGCCGAACCTCGAAGAGATCCTGTAGCCGTCACCGTGGGATGTTGCGCTGGTTATCGAAAAGTTGGTTACCGACGCGATCGACGGCAGCGCCTCCCCGCGGAAGCCCATCGTCTCGATTACGGAGAGGTCTTCAACCGTCGAAAGTTTGCTCGTCGCGTGCCTTTCGAGCGAAAGATAGAGGTCAGCCTCGTCCATCCCGCACCCGTCATCAATGACTGAGATGCTCTTTTTGCCGCCGGATTTTATCTTTACGACTATGTTTTTCGCGCCGGCATCGATACTGTTTTCAACAAGCTCCTTCACTATCGAAGCTGGTCTCTCGACCACCTCGCCTGCCTTGATCTTGTTTATGGTCTCTTCAGACAACTGTTTGATTACACTCATAATTTACGCCAAATGGTTAAAAAGGTAGACTATCGAAAAAAGCGACACCAGATAGAAAGCTATCGCCGCTATCGTCATAAACCACTGTCTTTTCAGCGAATGCGAGATCAGCTCGTCGTCTTCGCCCTCGACGACCCGGATCCGCCGTATCATGCTGTAGGCAAAGATGAGCAGCCCGAAAAGACCAGCCGAGATAAAGCCCGTCCTGTAAAGCGAAAGCGCCTCTCCGCGCCTTTTCATAAACTCCTTTTCAAGCCTTTCACCCGAAAAAACGACCGAAAGCGGCTGGAAAAACGATGAGTTGTAGGCCCTTGCAAAGCTTGCCTGAGCCGCCGGCGAAAAGTGTTTCAGCGGACCGGCGAGCTGCTTGAAATAGGGATCATCCACCGGATAGAGCAGATCGTTTGCCTTCGACTTCACAAGAAACATCGTACCCGGCGACGCCGAATTGAGGCTGACCTGAACGGTATCGCAGTTTTTGTAGACAGCCGGCAGCACAAGCCCGTCGAAAGAGACCGAAACGACGTCGGTACCTGCCCAGGAACCGCCGCTGTAGCAGTCGATATGCACATTCCGCGTATCCGAAAGCGAAGCCAGTGTCACAGCATCCTTGTTTTCGTAAATCTTGAACATCTTTCCGTGGTACGGGACCCTGATGAAGTCCGAAAGCCCGTCGTGGAAACCCACCGTGAGCCCCGCATCCTTGCTGAAGACCGACGAAATCTGAACAAAGCCGTTTTTAAGCCGCTGCTCGGAGCCGTTTATTATGATGACGTCGTCCTGACATGGCTTGTCATCCTCGACGCAGTAGAGGTTGAGCGTCGTTTCGAACTCCGGGACGAGACGGAACTGCTCGGGAAGGAGAAAGATACTCCTCCCGCCTACCCTCTGCGGATGCGGAGGTTTTGAAAGCTCCTGCGGAGTCAGGTGGAGCGGCTTTGCCCTGAAGACCGGTTTTGCCGAAATATCCCTGAATGTCAGCGGAAAACTGACCCTTTCACCGCCGAATTCGACCGCTATCTCGCGCATGTCGGGGCGCAGATCGATGAGTGATGTCGCCTGAGGCACACCGTTCAGGAAAATCTTCGGGCTTCCCACGATCTCGCCGTCTCTCGAGATCAGCTTGACGAGCGCCTTGGCTCCGGGCTGGTTGGATTCGCCGTAGAGATAGATGAAGTAGTTGTACTTGTCCATCTGGACGTTGACGAACATAAAGAGTGAAACAAAGGCGGCAAGAGCCGTGGCGACGGAGAGGAACTTAATGATATTTTCCCGGGAAAGCATTGAAATTATTGCTTATTTCTAAGAGCCTGAACGTACTTCGTAAGTTTGTAGATATAAAGATAAGGCTCCATTACGGCAAGCAGCGACTGAGCCTTTTCGTAGTCGTTATTATCGAAAATGAGAGAAACCATCTTATCGGAGAGGTTCAGAACACCGGCGATTTTCTTGTTCAGAAAGATCGGAAGCGAAAGGAAATAGTCCTTCGCGTAACCCGAAGTCTTTTTGAAACGCGGATCGGATGCGATATTTTCTACGAATACCGGCTGCATCGTGTCGATTACAGTCCATGCGACGCTGTCAGGCTTTCTTTCGACCTCGAGACCGACAAGCGAAGCCCTTGTAGCCGCCTCGATAACGAGAGTGTTCTTGTCTCCGAGAAGCATGATCGAACCGCGCCCCGCATAAAGCAGGTCGATGATGAACTTCAGCTCGCCGTCAAGGAACGAGCGCATATCCGTCTGGTTGCTCTTGAAGTTGGAATCGGTACATTCGCGGAAGAGCCCCAGGATCCTGTTGTGGTACGACTCAGCGAAGTTGACCATCGTCGTGATGATCGGTGCGCAGAGGAACCTGAAGGTGTTTACCGACGTGTGGAAATATTTTTCAGGATATTTAACACCCTTCACCCAATCCTTGAATTTTGAATCCGGCGACGAAAGTACGATCACCGGCATGAAGTTGAGCTTGCTGCTGTTGTGGAACTCGATCAGGTTGAGTATCGAAGCGTAGTTGTCTTCAACGACAAAAACCTGATTCGTCTTTCTGTTCTCATTCACGATGTCATCCATGTTTACATAGGAGTGGACCCAGCCCATCTCCTTGACGGTCTTTATGACATCATCCTCAAAATCCTTGTTTCTTATTGCTGTACAAACCTTCAAACCACTCATAAACAACCTCCGAAAAAGCATAATCATCTGATTTTACCGATAATCAAAACGGCGGCAAGTTAAAAGTTCAATTTAACGGCACCAAACAGCAAAGTCCGTATCGTACGGAACAGGATATTGCGGATTTTAATTGCCTAAATTGACGAAGCGCCTAAAATTCCACGTATTTTTAACGATGCTTCGATACACTCACTGAGAGGAGAGATGAAAAAGCTTTTTACTGTTTTTGCCGTTACAGCGATATTTCTGACGGTTTCGTGCGGCGGATCTGTCAACTTTGAAGATTCGCAGGAAGGTCTCGGGCAAAATGATGAACCGAAAGAGACGGGCACTTTGGACGGCGAATGTTACGAAAACCGAACCTGCAACGAAGGTTTGACCTGCGATGAAGTGAGCAACACCTGCATGAAGGAGCCTGAGCCGACTGACACCGGCGAGCCTGAATGCGGAAACAAACTCCTGGAACCCGGCGAAGTCTGCGACAGCGACGCAACGGAGTGCACTTCGATCGATTCAGGATATGTCAGCGGATTTGCCTTCTGCAAGCCCGACTGCTCCGGCTGGGACGAGAGCTACTGCTGGAACCCGGCAGATCCGGAACCGACGGATCCCGACGATACGGATCCGGCTTCCGAGGCGGAATCATTACCGGGCAGGGATCCTTCGACCGGCTGCATCTGGTCGAAAAGATATGACTCAATGAAATGGCGCACTGCCGTACACCTCTGCAATAGTTTGAATTCATCAAATTACGGCGGTTACAGCAGCGGCTGGCATCTGCCGACGATCAGCGAATTGAGGACACTTATCAAAAACTGTCCAGGCACAGAAACAGGCGGTTCCTGCGAAGTTTCTGACAGTTGTTTGTCAGATAGTTGCTGGAGTAATGATTGTTATTGTTCCTGCAAGGAAAACAACGGCGGTTATTACAGCAAATTAGGAGATAATGACTATGTTAATCTTTGGTCTTCCTCTACTTCTATATCAGACGGTCCGGATTATGTATGGCTAGTGGCTTTTGAAGACGGTTTCATGTACAGCGACTATAAGAACAACGACAACGATGTCCGTTGTGTGAGGGGATGCCGGAAGGCAGACTGAGAAGGTTTCACAACCCAAGATCTTGATTTTTCAGAATATTTTAGTTTAACGGTTCAAGTCTGGGGATAATTTTTTCGGACTTGTAGAGAACAACTTTGCTGTTGTCGCTTTTTTCGAAAAGGAGCTCCCAGACGGGCTCGCCTTCCGGGGTCAGTTCGAAGATCCTGCTGTGCTGGTTGAGGTCGTAGTCGCCGACTGTAACAAGGATATTGCCGTTCGGGAGCCTGTCGGCGTCGCCGAAGAATTCGGACCACCACCCCATCCCGAGTTCACGCCCGTCAAAGACGAACGAAACTTCGGCGGTCATCGTCTCCTCGTCAATGGTATATTCGATGACTCTGCTGTAGCCGCGCTCGGGCGTCCCGTTGTCGTAAAGGAGGACACGGTTTCCGTTTATTTCCGGGTCGTGCGCATGACCGATGCACGGGTCGCCAACAGCGCCGGTAAAGGTGAAACCGCCATCCGCGCCGAGCCGCCAGAGGATATCGCCGCTCTCTATGTCGATTTTGAACAGAGAGGAAAAATTACGCGAGTTTACATAGACAACACCTCGGGATTTATCCATTGTGACCGAGTTCACATGCGTCCAGTCGTACGCCTCGGTTTCGGCACACGAAGTTGCCGGCATTTCGAAATGGTCGGCGAAAGACCACTGCCAGATCGGTGTGTAGTCGTCTCCGTCAAGGTTGACGATCGTGTCGTAGTAGATGCAGTTTTCGATCAGGCATTTCGGAAAAAGGACCGAGCCGTCTTCCAGATGCTGATATGTGTGGTTCCAGCTGTCGCCGTAATAGTAATACCCCGGGATTTCAGGCGCTTTCCACAAAATATTGCCCTCGAGATCGATCTCGATGCCGTCTTCGCCGGGGATCTCGCGGCTCGAGTAATCCTTGACGAGACCTATCACGATGCTCTGTTTTTCCGGGTTCCAGGTCAGATCGCCGAAGGTGCCCGCCTCTCCCGACCAGTATTCAAAATACCAGACGATATAGCCTTCGCGGTCGACCATAAGGGCTATCGGCCAGACAAGCTCCATGTTCGTCGTGGCATAGTGGAAGAGGACAAAACCCGGTGCTGTCCTCTCCTGATCGTTAAGATCCAGAGTCATCGCAGGGATCGGATACGGAAGATTTCCTGAACGATACTGCGATGTTGCAAGTATTTTCCCCTCTTCATCGCAAATCTCTATCGTGTAGTCCTGATTTTCACGCATTCCCCATAGAAAGAAGTAATGGTCGCTTTCCGGCTCATCTTCGCTGATTCTGTACCCCGGATGGTAAGGCGAAAAATAGCGGACGGAAAGCCTCTTTGCCTCGCCCGTCCTGAAGTTCAGCCTGCATGAAAGCGAATTCTGACTGTTTCTTTCGACCGAAAGATCGAAAATCAGGGGCTCTGCATCCGCATCGCTCTCCACGTCCGAATCGGAAACAACATCCGAATCTCCGGTAAGATCCTCATCTGAGTCGGAAATTTCGTAAGGTTTTGAAATTTTATTCTGGCAGGAAAAGAGAAAAAATAACGCAAAAAGGAGCAGGGCTCCTGTTTTTCTAATCATTCAGCGGCTCCAGGTCAGGAACGAACTTTTCAGCGCTGTAGACCTCCATTTTACCGCTCTCGAGCTCCTCCATGTAGATCTCCCAGACGACTCTGCCCTCACGGTTGATTTCAAAAATCGAAGAGTTTTCTTCCAGATCGATCGGATCGCCCTTCGTAACGAGGATGTTACCGTTTTCAAGCGGATAAACAGAACCCCAGCCCCCCGCGAACCACGTGCGGCCGAGCTCAGAGCCGTCGAACTTGAAGGAGATATCGAAGTTTCTGTTCACCTCGTCGAAAGCGTACTCGATAACGCGCGAATAGCCTCGGCTCGGGAAGCCGTTGTCGTAGATGAGGAGCCTGTCGTGAGCCTCGTTGAAACGCGGAGAGTGCGCACCTTCGGGCCACGGATCGGGATCGTTTCCGACAAAGTTGAAATCGCCGCCGGGAGCGAACTTCCAAAGGATCTCGCGGCTGTCCATATCCATTTTGTAGAATCCGAGATAACGCGAGTTGAAGTAGACGGCTCCCGTGTCTTTTTCCATGATCACGGTATTCGTATGCGTCCAGTCGCACCACTCTCCGTACTCTACGCACTCACCCGGATCGAAGAGATCCGGCTCCTCGAGGTAGCTCCATGACCAGATCTCGTTGTAGTTGGAATCGACATTCACGATCTTATCGGTAACCAGTTTGTCCTGATACTGAGCCTGAAGGAAGAGGATGCTGCCGTCGTCGAGCTTTTTGTACTCGTGGTGCCAGCCGTTTTCGGCATACGAGTAGTTCTTGAGTTCGGGCGATTTCCAGACGACCCTGCCCTCGAGGTCGATCTCAAGCCCCTCTTCGAACGGGACTTCGGCAAGGCTCGTAAGCTTGATTATACCGGCGAAGATCGTCTTTGTTTCAGGGATGTATCTG
Organism: bacterium; assembly: GCA_017615095.1. Lineage (GTDB taxonomy): Bacteria > UBP6 > UBA1177 > UBA1177 > UBA1177 > UBA1177. The sequence goes on along the minus strand of JAGAAT010000139.1, from coordinate 5,043 downwards.
CCGTCGCCGAGCGTGATCTCAAGCTCTGGATGGTACTCGAAATACCAGACGTAGTAGCCGTCGGAGTCGATCATCAGAAGCAGCGGAGGTACGCGGTAATCGTTGTAGTCTCGCGCAGACGGAGCCATCAGGACGAAGCCCGGAGCAACGTTTTCGGCATCTTTCGCAACGAGGCGGACCGGCTTTATATCGCCAGGAACATAACCCGAATGGAATTCCGCTCTGTCCAGAAGCTCGTCGTTTTCGTAGTAGACCTCGATCTTGTAATCGCGGTTTTCGCGCATACCCCAAAGAAAGAAATAGTGATCCTTCGAAGCCTTATCCTCGGTGATCCTGTAGCCGGCATGGTTGTCCGAGTAATATTTCACATACGTCTTAACGGGCTCGCTCGTCTTGAAAGAGAGCCTGCACGAAAGCGTGTTGTTCTCGTTTGCCGTGACTTTCAGAACACCCTGCTGAGTATCTTCGTCCGGTGCGGTCTGATCTTCGTCCTGAACAGGTTCCTGATCAGAATCCGGGAGCTCGGGCGACGGTTTATGGCTGACTTTATTTTCACAGGCTACAGACAAGAAAGCGACAAGAACGAATAAAAAAATTCCTATGTGTTTCATTTTTACCTCCTTAAATACCCGACATCGACAGGTATAGATTATCCGCACCAAGGATCTGCTTGTATCTGATGAAATTATTCAAACTGATCCTGATATCCCGCCCGAGACGGGCATACATGCTGTGCTCTTCATCATAATTTATTTTTATGGCGAAGTAAAGCGCCATCGAGTTATCCGAACTGTCGCTCTTATCGATTATTTCCTTAATGATGCCGGCATGTTGTTCAAATTCTTCCGCTGTACATTCATAGTTGAGGAGGTAGACGGTATCCGGCTTCTTCTTTTTCATGTATGCAAGATATTCATCGATCGCAAGAACGGAGCTGTGGAGGTTGTCGACAGAGAGCACTATCTTTTCGATCTGCGATTCATCCTCATCGTTCCTGACGATGCGGACACCGACTTTGAATATGAGCGGGATCTTCGAGGAGAGCTTCTCAAGCCCGGGATCGTTCACCCCTTTGATCTTGTTCGCTGTGAAATCCATAGTCTTTTCATCGCTCTCGATGCTCGTTCTGAGATAGTAGTCGCCGCCGTCCTTGCTCTTTTTCGGCTTTTCGCCTCCGGTAATGATGCCCGGCACCCAGATCTCCTGTCCGCGTTTGCCGTAGTAGCGGCTTCCGGTCGACTCGACCTCTTCGTAGATAGCCGCCATCTGCGTAACATCCAAATTGCGGAAATCTCTTGCAAAAAATCTCGCAGGGTGATCTGAGAGATAGAGTCCCATCGCCTCGCGCTCAAGTGCCAGAGTATCAAAATAGTCGAGCTTTGCACCGATCGGGACATCCTGAAGCAGATCCTGATCCGTCACGCCGTGGCTGTCCGATCCCTCCTCCTCGTCGCAGAAACCGAAGATCGACATCTGACCGCCGGATTCGTCCTCAGCGATCTGCTTTCCGCGTTCGAGTGCGGGTTCGATCATTGCGAGAAGATAGCCGCGGTTGATGCCGGTAAAGTCGAAAGCTCCAGCTTTTACAAGGTATTCGACGACTCTCGAGTTGATTTTTGAACTCGACAGACGCGATGCGAAATCTATCAGCGACTTGTAGTCTCCGCCGCGCTCACGCTCCTTTACGATCTCGTTGATAGCCGCCTCGCCGACGTTTTTGACGGCTCCGAAGCCGAAACGGATCGCATTCTCCTCGACCGTGAAGTTGAAAAGGCTGCGGTTGATGTCAGGAGTATAGACGCTTATCCCCATTTCACGGGCGTTGCTGATATAGCTGAAGACCTTGTTCGCGTCACCCGCTTCGGACGAGATGAGTGCCGTGAAGAACTCGATCGGATAGTGGCACTTCAGGTAGGCGGTCTGGTAGGAGATGTAGCCGTAGCACGCAGCGTGCGACTTGTTGAAGCCGTAGCTTGCGAACTTCTGCATCAACGCGAAAATACTGCTTGATTTCTCCTTCGGGATCCCCTTTTTCTCGGCGCCGTCTATGAATTTGACCTTTGCCGCCTCCATCTTCGCCAGGATCTTTTTACCCATCGCCTTGCGGAGACCGTCAGCCTCGCCCATTGAGAAACCGGCGAGCTTTCTCGAGATCTCCATGACCTGCTCCTGGTAGACCATCAGCCCGAAAGTCTCACCCAGGATATCGGCAAGCCAGGGGTGGTCGTAGACTATCTCCTCCCTGCCGTGCTTCCTGCTGATGTAGTTCGGGATGATGTCCATAGGTCCAGGACGGTAGAGCGCGACGGCAGCGATGAGATCCTCGATACGGTCGGGCTTCATCTGGTGCATCATCTTTTCAAAGCCGCCGCTCTCCATCTGAAATATGCCGCGCGTGCTCTTCTCTGAGATCATTTTGTAGGTCTCGCGGTCATCCAGCGGGATCCGGGAAATATCGAAATCCGGCACACGCTTCTGGATGAGTGTTACCGCGTGCTTGATCATCGTCAGGGTCAGCAGACCGAGGAAGTCGAACTTGACCAGACCGACCAGCTCGACCATCGTCTTGTCGTACTGAGTGACACAGTTGTTGCCCTTGTCGACGAAGGTAGGCGAATATTCGTAGATCGGCTTCTGACCGATGACTAGACCGCAGGCGTGCTTGCCCGGCTGGCGGTAGAGCCCCTCTATCGTCGGAGCGATGTTCATTATCTGCGCATACTGCTCGTTTTCGGCTATCTCTCTGCGCTCCTTGGCAAATTTGTCGATCGCCGGGAGCAGTATCTTATCGACGTCGTCGATATCCTCTTTCGACAGCGTGAGTTTTCCGAGAGCGGCACGGAGCGCGTCAGGATCCGCTGCGGCATCGTCCGGGATGCTGTACCCCTTCACGAGCCGTTTTGTTATATCCTTGGTCGCCTTGAGATACTGCGGAGAGTACATCTCGGCAAAGGTGTCTGGAACGATTTTTGCAAGGTTGTCTCCCACCGACGGAAGGAATCCGAGGGCACGGCAGACATCGCGGACTGCCGATTTTGCCTTGAGCTGGCTGAATGTCGCGATCTGCGCAACGTTCTGGACGCCGTACTTCTGCGAGACGTATTCGACGACTCTGCCGCGGTTGTCCTGACAGAAATCGACGTCGAAATCGGGCATCGAGATCCTCTCCGGGTTGAGGAAACGCTCGAAGATCAGCCTGTAGCGGAGCGGGTCGAGATCGGTGATGCGGGTCGCATACGCCACGAGAGAGCCGGCACCGCTGCCTCTGCCGGGACCGACAGGGATATCGTGATCCTTCGCCCAGCGGATGAAGTCCGAGACTATCAGGAAGTAGCCGGGGAAGTCCATATTCGTGATGACGGAAAGCTCGTAGTTGAGCCGCTCCCAGTATTCAGCCTTCTTCTCCTCTGGCGTGCCGAGCTCGATGAACCGCTCCTCCAGACCCTTGTACGCCATATCCTTCAGGAAGTCGGCAGGCGTCTTGTCGCCAGTATCGAAGATCGGCAGGTAGTTGTGCCCGAGATCGAGCTGGACGCTGCACCGTTCCGCGATCTTCGCCGTGTTGTCGATCGCCTCTTCGCCCGCCTCTCCGTAGACCGAAAAGAGCCGCCGCATCTCCTCCTCGCTCTTGAGGTAGAACGCCGCCGTCTCGTGGTGCATCCTGTCCTTGTCCGTCACCTTTTTGTTTTCGTTTATGCAGAAGAGGATGTCCTGCGCCTCGGCATGTTTCGGGATAAGGTAGTGCACGTCGTTCGTCGCTACGAGCGGCGCCCCTATCTCGCGGGCAAGCTCGATAAGCTGCGGGTTGACCTCCTCCTGCTCCTTTATGCCGTTGACCTGGAGCTCGATGTAGAAATTCTCCTTTCCGAAGAGCTCCTGATACTCCAGCGCGATCTTCTTCGCCTTGTCGCGCATCCCGCCGAGAAGAGCCCTCGGGATCTCGCCGCCGAGACATGCGCTCAGCGCGATCAGCCCCTCCGCGTGGTCCTTCAGCAGGGCGCGGTCGATCCTCGGCTTGTAGTAAAAACCGTCGTTGAACGAGGTTGACGACATGTAGCAGAGGTTGCGGTATCCCGTGTTGTTTTTTGAAAGCAGCACAAGGTGGAAGGCGTCGCCCTTTTCGTGCTGAGTCCTGTCGCCGGCAGAGATGTACGCCTCCATCCCGATGATCGGCTTGATCACCGCATCCTGGACAAGCTTGTACTCGCCCTTGTGCGGGCCGTCTTCGTATGTCCCGCCGCTGCCGAGCATGGTTTTATAAAAATCGACTGCACCGTGCATGTTCCCGTGGTCGGTTATCGCGACAGCGTTCATCCCGAGTTTTTTCAGCTCGTCGAAGAGCGCCTGAGGCTTTACCAGACCGTCGAGAAAGGAGTATATCGTGTGCAGGTGAAGGTGAACGAAAGCCATTGTTCCTCCTGAAAAATCCCGCTAATCGCCGTAGTTTTCGCGGACAAAATAGTCGTTTTTGATGAGCAGTTTCTCCTTTTTAGCCTCGCTGAGATCGCTTGAAACCATCTCCGAAACAAGCTCCTCGAGAGTCGTTTTCGCCTGCCAGCCGAGCCTCTCCTTCGCCGTGGAGGCGTCTCCGAGCAGGATATCGACCTCGGTCGGTCTGAAGTAGCGCCTGTCGACACGGACTATCACGTCGCCCGGCTTCAGAGCAGTCTCTCCGACCAGCGCGTTCACCTTCTCAGTATCGACCGATTCGACAAAACCGACCTCGTCAGTCCCCCTGCCGCGGAAACCGATACCTATACCCAGATTTTCGAAAGTGAGCCTCAAAAAGTCGCGTATCGACGACGTCCTGCCTGTGGCTACCACATAATCATCAGGCTGATCCTGCTGCAAAATCAGCCACATAGCCTCCACATAGTCTCTTGCGTGCCCCCAGTCGCGCCTTGAATCAAGGTTGCCGATATAGAGCTCGCGCTGCATCCCGAGCAGGATCCGCACCGCCGCACGGGTGATCTTTCTCGTGACAAAGGTCTCACCGCGGCGCGGAGACCCGTGGTTGAAGAGGATGCCGTTGCTTGCATGGAT
>JAGAAT010000138.1 GCA_017615095.1 bacterium | reverse complement strand
TGAGCCGCGAAAAAGAGAAATTTCTTCTGCTTGAAGATGTTGAAAATATCGGTCTCTTCGTACTTTTTTCTGTTTTTTAGCGCATCCATCCTGTTTTTATCGAGCTCGACGGCTATGACATCGGGATTCTGTTCGTTGATGACATCTTCGACGAACTTTACGGAATCGCTTGAAACATGTGCCGTGCCGATGAGATAGAGCAGCTTCCCGTCTTCGAACTCGACGCGGTTCAGGTTCGGAGCGGGCGAGGTGACTGAGAGAACTTTTTGAGACATGAAAACCTCTTCATTTAAAACAAAAACGGCTGATTGTAGTGATAATTTTGCGAAAAAACAGTTTAGAAGACCGATTCAAAGAAGGTTTGCCGGATAATGCGCAGTTTTTCGCGTCTCTGGGGTCTGTCGGGAGTCGGATAGGTCGAATTTGTGAGGAGGACTGCGACTGTTTTCCGGCTGCGGTCAAGCAGAAATGCCGTCCCCGTGAAGCCGAGATGCGCCAGAAATTCCGGCTCCGCGTGCCTGCCGTAGATCGAATCCTCACCCTCGGGACGGTCAAAGCCAGGGAAGTCGAGAGGCTCTCCGACCTCGGTGAACCAGGGCTTCCCGATCAGTCCGGCGAGGTAGCCTGCGACCTCCTGCGCAGAGCCGAAAAGCCCGGCATGACCGGTCGCTCCGCCGAGATAGAAGCAGTTTTCGTCTTCGACCTCACGCGTCGGGTTGACCTTACGGAGCTCGGAAAATGCGGTTTTCGGAGTTTCTCTCTCCGGGCGGAAGGTGAGTGCGCCGCAAAGCGACTCTTCAGCCTTGAACTTTTCGAAAATCTTGTCAAAAGGTGAGCCGAGGAGCCTTTCTGCGATAAAACCGAGCAGGATGTAGTTCAAGTCGCTGTAGCAGTAGCTCTTGTTATGCCGCTTTGATGTGAAAACAGTCTCGATGACAGCCCTTTTTTTCTCTCCGGGTGTCAGGTCTCTGCCGCATATTTCGTAAAACGGCAGCCAGTTCACAAAGCCGGACTTGTGCGCCAGAAGCTCGTAAACGGTGATGCCTGCTTCCGGACGGCCCAGCAGTATCCCGCAGTCATCTTCCGCACTGATGATCTTTTCACTGATCATGCGGTAAAAGAGCGGTGCCGTAAAGAGCGCCTTCGTGAGTGATGCCAGATCGAACTGCGTCGAGTCGTCTATCCCGGAGGCTGATTCTGAGTCGAATGTGCCGAAAGAGGCAGTTAGAAGACGGTTGTCTCGGAAAACCGCGTACTGAGCCGCCGTAAATTCGCCGTTTTTGACTGATTCCCCGAGAAACTTCATGGAACTAGATGAGGGAGAGTGAACAGCCGCTGCTTTTCTCCTTCTTTCTAGGCTTCTGATCGTCGTCGAAGTCAAGCTCGCCGTCGGTATCGCTGTCGCTGACTGTCGGATCGGTGTCGTCATCGGGTGTCACATCTTCGTCGGGCTCTACTACGGTGCACTCTTCAGCGGAGCTCCATGAAAGCGTGGTCCTCGGATTGTAAACGTAGCCGGGAGCGTCGGTGTTTACGAAGTGGAAGTAGTATCTTGCGCCGGGTTCCAGATTTTCAACGGTGAATACGCTACTCTGATTCTTTTTGACGTAATCAGTGATCTTGTAGTCGTAATCCATCGTGGTGATGTCACCGTCCGAGTGGTGCCAGATGACCGGTTTACCCTTGCGGACGAGAAGCTGGAGTTTCGGGTTGTAGTTGTAGCCGTATTCGCCCATGAGTGAAGCCGAGAACTCGAGAGTGTCGATGCACTGCGGCACGTCAAGGTAAAGCTGCATGTACATCGGAGAGATCTCCATGATGCCTTCGTCCTCGTCTTCGATGTAGACTGTATCGGTGCTTATATAGCCGGGGATCTTGCCTCCGACCATGAGATATTCTGTCTTTCTGGTGATGTCCCTTGCGCGGATCTCCTCGTAGAAACCGCGGTCTTTGAGGATCTGCTCGAAATCATCCCTGAGTTCGGCGAATTCACTCTCTTCCGTTGTAGCGATGAAGACCTCAGCCCACTCTTTGAAGCCGATGTCGTTGTGCGGAACGTTGAGAAGTGCGCTTACGAAGAGCTTTGCGACCTTTTCGATAGTGAAGCCGTGTTCAAGCGCCTTCTGGTAGATCGACCAGTGCGCAGCGAGCGCCGGAAGTCCGTCGTTGTGGCTCTCGCCGACAAAATCTTCGATCGCGATATTGGTGTTCGTTGCATTGCGGATGCAGTCCATACCCATAGAGAGCTGCGAGGTGTATTCGCCGAGGCATTCGTCATTGGTGATGAGGAACGAAAAGATGTCCGCCATGCCTTCGTTGAGCGCGAGAGACTCTGCGCTGAAACCGTAGATGTCGGGTGTGCTGAGGTAGCTGAGGTGAGTCAGACCCTCGATGATGCCGTGTCCGAATTCGTGGTAGATGACATCGCCGTCGTATGAAAAATCGGCGCGTGTGCCCTGACCCATGACGAGCATGTCGCCCTCAAGTTCGGAGCTCGGGAAGTAGTATTCGTTGAACATCGGGTCGTATGCCGCGTAAAACGCGTTGTCCATGGGCCTGAGCGTGATTTTGCCGCCCGGGCCGTACTCTGCCATCTGGAAGTTTACGACGCCGATGAACGGGTATTTCCCGTCGTGGTCGGGGAGGACGTGGTTCGGAAGCTCGGTGAAGTTTTCGAGACCGATGTTGAGGATGAAATCATAGATCTTCTGAAGGTGGTAGTATGCCGAAACTTCAGGATAAATGTCGTCAATGTCGAATTCTCCCTCAAGACCCTTTCCCCAGTCTTCGTACATGAAATCGCCGTTTTCCTCTTTGTTAGCCCTTTGTCTCAGCGTGCAGACCGGCATTTCGCCGTAGTATTCGCCCATATCGACTGTTTCACCTTCATCTACGCAGGAGATCGACATGAGCTTTCTGTAACCGTCCGAAAGCTCTGATACCAGGTATCCGTCCGCATCGTCCGCCACCCACTCAAGTTCGGTCAGCAGCGGTTCCGGGGTGCGGATGGGGTTAAATTCAAAGACCCATGCATCGTTCAGCGCTTTGAAGATGTGCGTTCCTCTTCTCAGGACCCTGCCGGTCTCCGCGTCAACGAAGAAAAATCTTCCGTCGGTCGGGCTTGTCGGGGCGAATCTGATTTTGTACGCCAGCTTGAATGTGCCGTTGAAATCGACGATCATGAGTTCGGATGTGAATCTCGAAGTCATCTCCTTCGAGTTCGTGAGACGTGTGTAAGCCTCCCTGGCAGCCGCATCAGCGCTCAATTTCGGGGTGGTGTCAAGGGTGAAACTGCCCATTCCGTTGAAGAGTCTGACGATCTCGCCGTTCTTTTCGTGCAGGACGGTGAATCTGCCGTGGACCGGAACGCCTTTGTAGTTCCAGGAGATCCTGTGGATCGTTACGCCGGAGATCGTGTTCGAGCTCATCAGGCTGCCGCTGAAACTCGCCTTGTCTAGCGATATCAAAGCGGGCAGATCTTTCTTGACGAATGTTGGTAAATTGCTGATTTTAATCGGCTTTTCGAGTTTTAGCTCGCTGAACTTGTCAGAAGCCGAAAGCGTTGCAAGCATTAAAACTGCAAGGATCAGAACAAAGATTTTTTTCATGTTTTCCTCTTTTCTCAGTTATTTAAACAGTTGATTTCGTTTACTAAAGTGTTGTAAATCTTTTCATAAGAGCCCCTCCTTAAAATTTGAGACATTCTAACACAAAAATATTAATTGTGCAACACCCCTAGAAACCACCACAATTTAAAGCATCCAATACACTGTAAATGGGACATAAGTTTCGCCTAAAAATT
>JAGAAT010000137.1 GCA_017615095.1 bacterium | reverse complement strand
GTCGGATACTTTGAAGTCCGCTATTCGCCGATACTCCACGTCCAGAAAGGTCTCTCTCTGCCGGCGATACTCGAGGCTGTCATAGAAGGTCTGAAGGCGGGGCAGCGCGATTTCGGCGTGAAGAGCGGCGTCATCGTCTGCGGGATCAGGAACATCTCTCCCGAGATCAGTCTGAGGATGGCTGAGCTTGCAGTCGCATTCAAAAACCGCGGTGTCGTCGGATTCGATCTTGCGGGAGCCGAATACAACTATCCGGCACGGGACCATTTGGGCGCCTTTTCGCTGATCCTGTCGAACAACGTCAATGTCACGATACATGCCGGCGAGGCTTACGGACCTGACAGCATCCACCAGGCGCTGCACTACTGCGGTGCGCACAGGATCGGTCACGGCGTAAGGCTTCGCGAAGACGGCGATCTGCTGAATTATGTGAACGATCACCGTATCCCGCTCGAAATGTGTCTCCAGAGCAACATTCAGACGGGCGCAGTCAAAAATATTGCCGAACACCCGTTCAAATTTTATCTCGATCTGGGGCTGAGAGTCACGCTCAATACGGACAACAGGCTGATAACCGACACAACGATGACCGACGAGATGTGGATCGCCTACAAAACCTTCTCGCTTTCGCCTCAGGACATTCTTGATATCACGATGAACAGCGCAAAGGCTTCGTTCATCCCCTTCGAGGAGAAAAAATATCAGGTCCGCGATCTGAAACGCAAGGTCATCGCTCTTTTCAAAAGTGAAGCCGGTGTCGATCTCAAACTGTTCTGATGGATAAAAGTGACGAAAAACGGCTGCTCAAACAGGCTGTCGCAGGTGATGTCCAAGCCTTCGGCGAGCTTGTGAAATCTTCCGAGACAAAGCTTTTTTCGTTTGCTCTTTCGATTTGCGGCGGTGCCCGCCAGATCGCGGAGGATGTCTATCAGGAGGCGCTGACGAAGGCATTTGTCGGCATCAGAAGGTTCAAGGCAGACTCTTCGTTTTCGACCTGGCTCTGGACTATCATAAAAAACTGCTACATCGATTTTCTGACGGCTCAGGGCCGCGGGCTCCTGCTGGATGATTTCAACGGATACGAACCGGTGACGGCAGAGCACGGCGAGACCTCTCTCATCCGCAAGGAGCGGGCGGAAAACCTCCGCGAGCTGATCTCGAAGCTGCCTCTTTCCTACTGCGAGGTCGTGACTCTGGTCGATATCAACGAGATGGATCACACAAGCGCGGCTGAGCTTATCGGGATAGACAAAAACCTGCTGAAGGTGCGCCTCCACAGGGCTCATGCGGCGTTGAAAAAACTCATAGAAAACAGCGGTAAAACTTTTAACTAGCCGGATTTATTAGAAGTTGATCCAGTTCTTGTACTCGACGAAAGGCGATACCCACTCCTGATCTTCAAGGTTGTTCTCCTCAAAGAAATTCAGGAAGAGCTTCAAAATGGAGAAATCCATGCCGTTCAGCGCACTGTAGAAGCCGTCCTTCATTATATCCTTCCACTCCTCGTTCCTGGTGAAGCGGATCTTGCCGAGAAGGAAGAGGATCTTCGACTTGAAGTAGGTGGCTTTGAACCTGTCTGCCGCGACCAGGACCTCTTCCAGCACCTGGACCGCCTGGTCGAGATTGTTCAGCGTAATGCACAGTTCAGCCATTTTGCAGGCGATCCTGATGTAAAGCATGTAGATGAACTCCGCCGGCGTAAAGTTGCGCGTTTCGGCCTTGACGATGATGTCGTGCAGAAGTTTGTAGGCACGAACGATGAAGCTGCTGGCGTCAAGGAAGCGTTTTTTGCCGATCAGGATGTCCGTGACTTTATCGATGAGCCTGAGTTCATCTTCGTAGCAGCCGGCTGCATGAAGCTCCTTTACGGTTTTCGCAAGCTCCGTGATCGACTCCTGTTTGAGCAGGAGTTCGGATCTCGAGAGCATCTCGAGCTGGTAGTAGGAACGTGTTTTCGCGTAGTTGTTTAGCCTCTGCCAGAAGACCTGAGCCCACGAAGGTTCGACGATCTGCCAGAGTCTGGCATTTTTTATCTCGGGCAGGATGCGGAATTCGTCGACCAGATCGTCGTTCGAGAAGGATGACATGATCGTCTGGTAGCTTCTCTGCGCGATGTCGAAAAATCCCAGCTTTTCCATGTAGACTGCCGATGAAAACAGAAAGGGGTTGAGCTTGCTGTCTACGATCTCGCCCAGGTTGATGTAGCTCAGGATCAGCCAGTGCTTGTTGAGGTTGTAGATCTCGGCGGGCATCCCGGCGAGCTTGTCAACGATCCTGCGGTAGAAGGCGCGTTCCTCGAAGCCGATCCTGATGTTGCTTTTAAGGATCGAAAATACCGTCTGCGAAGTGAAGGAGATCGATTCGACCGAGCGCATCAGGAAGCCTTTTGCAACGAGTGCGTCAACGCATTCGGGAGAGGTCGATGTCGCGATCGAGAAGAGCGATTCGGGGACCGAGTAGAGGTTCAGCAGCGTGAATTCGTGCAGTGTCTGCCTGAGATCGTCCGGAAGCAGGTTGACACGCATGTAAATCAGCTGTTCCAGGTTGTCGGGACAGACGAAATCGTCGGGCATCTTCGAGAAACGCCACGAACCGCGCATCTCGAAAATCAGTCCGAGATCCTTCAGGTATTCGCAAAGCTGTGCGGCAAAGAGCATGTTGCTGTCCGCCTTGTCCTGCAAAAGCTTTTCGATATCGGCGGGGATCCTTGTAGTATTGAGCGACGAGAAGAGGAACTCGATAAGACCCTCTTTCGAAAAACCGTTGAAATCGTAGATGTTTTCTGCGTCTGTGTAGTTGAGGATCTTGGAGTCGTAACCTGCTGAGCAGACCATCGCCATCGGTGCCGTTTTGAAGAGCCCCTGTTTCAGTTTCGCGATGAAATGGAGCGTTCTTTCGTTCAGTGTGTCGGCGTTGCTGACGATCCAGAGAACGGGTTTCGTGCGGCAGAGACAGTAGAGCACGAAGGAGAGCAGATATTCGATGTCGTGTTTCGGCATCCTCGTTTTGACCGGCGCGAAATTAAGGCATATCAGAGCGCTGAGGGTCTCCTTTTTGCTCTCGGGAAGTGATTCTCCGAAGATCGTATCGAATTTTTTGCGGACAGCCGCGACATCGTTGCTTGAGATGTTCATAAGGCTCTTGACGAGGTTTATGAAGATCATGAAGTCAAAGTCGAAGACGTTTGCGTCGGCGACGATGACAGCGCAGTCTGTGCTGCCCTTCATCGTTTCGGCGTACTCCTTGACGGCGCTTATGAACCTGTTTACACCGCGTCCCTGCTTGCTCCTGAAGCAGTAAAGACCTCCGTTGCAGTGGCGGAGATTCTCTTCGATCGCCTTGAACATCGGTTTGCAGGAGTCCTCGAACGGGGGTTTGGCGATCTCGTCGAGCATCGAATCGAAGGAGACGTCGTAGGTCGCGTCTACCCTGACAGGTGTCAGCGAAACCTGCACGTCCTCGGCATCGATAGAGTATCCTTCGGGTTTGTCCGAGTGCGGTTTCAACCGGCTTGCCTCGGCGAAAGAGTGCGGGATCTTGTTGCCCTCACTGTCGTATTCGTCGTATCCTGAGCCGTCATCCGGGCGGATTATCGCCTCCGGGGTTTTGGCGGGTTCGCCTGGAGCCGGCGGTATCGTATTCCTGCGGTTCGGATCTGCCTGCGGCGGTATCGTGATCGCCGGACGTCTGGTTCCGAGGTCGTTTATTGAGTTTAGAGCGGCGAAAAGGTCGTCGAAGTTGATGGAGATGTCATCGCCTTCTGTGTGTTGCGGTTTTTTGGTCACATGCTGCTTTCCGACGACCGGATCCGTTGTCCATTTTGTGATAAATTCTGTGTTGATTTTCGGCTGAGCAGTGCCGGTTTCATGCTTTTCGTGCGTCTCCGGCTGTTCGTGACCTGCCTGCTTCGGGCTCTCCTCTTCAAGGACGAACGACTGCGCCTCTTCCGGGTTTTCCTGCATTGTCAGCGATGTCTTCCCCTGGTTGTCGCCGAAATCTATCTCGATGAAGGAGTCCCCCTTTTTGGATGTTCCGTCGGGATTGAACCTTGACGGTTTGTCGAAATGGATCTCGATCTTCTCTTCGGCTTCCTCGGTTTCGATCGGGATCTCCTCCTCGATCTCTGTCGGTGTCGTTTTGAGGACAGTCAGCTTTTTTCCGCAGCTCATGCAGAATTTTGCTGTGCTGTCGAAAGCGAGTTTGCACTCGGGGCAGTAGCTTACAAGCTGTTTGCCGCATTTGCATTTGCCCGCATCCAGGCTTGTCAAGGTCTTTTCGCAGTAGAAGCACTTCATTCGTTTTACCCGGTTCGCAATTTTTATTGTTGCCAGTCGATCAAAAATCGTTCATCGCCACTTAAACTATATATCTTGACCGCAAACTTTTCCATAATTTTTTTTACGGCTGTTTCGTCGTAAATCGCAACTGCCGCAGCTGTCGCCGCGAGGTCTGTTATCGTGGCGTTTCTGCCTGTTACGGTGACCGAATGGACGTTTTTTATCGGTTTACCGGTCCTGGGGTTCATTATGTGCGAATAATTCTTGCCGCCGATCGTGAAAAATCTTTCGTAATCTCCGCTTGTTGCTATCCCGATACACTCGTTTTCGGCTCCGAATCCTATCTTTTTCAGCATCTGCTGCGGATTTTTCGGATCCTTTATCCCGATATTCCAGTTTTTTCCGTTTTTTTGGCCGCAGACAAGCATGTCACCGCCGTAATTTACGATAAAATCGGATATCCCGTGCCTTTTCAGTATCGCTCCTGCGCGGTCGATGGCGTAGCCTTTTGCAACTCCGCCGAGATCGATTTTTACACCCTCGTATCTGAATTTAACGGTGTTTTTTTCGCAGTCTGCTTCTACCTTGTCTCCGCCAACGAACTGTTTTTTGCTCTCAAGTTCCGAGTCCGTCGGAACCGTGCCTTTGTTCTCCTCCCAGAGAGCTCCCTGGCTTTTGTATGTTATGTCGAAATATCCGCCGCTCAGTTCGCCGAGTTCGAGGCTCTCTTTTATGAGCCTGCATACATGGTTCGGAACGGCAACTGGTCCTCGGGCAGCGTCTTTGTTGAGCTTCGACACCCAGCTGTCGGGTCTGTAGTAGCTGAAATCAGCCTCGACTGCCGCAGCATCCGCCTTGACGTCGTTTTCCGCTTCGCTGTCGGTTTCGCCCTGATAGACGATGTTCAGAACGGTCCCCATCCCGGAAAACGTAAGCGTCCTGACTTCGCTTTTCGGGGTGCATCCCAGGATAAATAAAATAGTGAAAGGTAGAATGAATCTAGCTTTTGACATCTTTTTTATACTCTGAAAGTGCCGATGTCACGATCGTATCGAGGTCGCAGTATTTTTTCAGGAACGATGGGTTGAAATCATGATCCATCCCCAGCAGATCGTAGATCACGAGGACCTGTCCGTCTGTGCCTGTTCCCGCTCCGATGCCGATCGTCGGGATTTTGAGGGATCCGGTGATCCTCTCCGCCAGCT
>JAGAAT010000136.1 GCA_017615095.1 bacterium | reverse complement strand
GTTGGACGTGCGTTCTTATGACGATCAGCAGGAAAACTATGTTACGAACTGGCAGTCCAGTAAAATCCGGGCTTGGCTGAACGAGACCTTCTACGATGCCGCTTTCGGTCCGGAGGAAAAGGCAAAAATCCAGGAAACCACGCTGTCGGATGTTGATACTACCGATAAAATTTTCCTCTTAAGTGAAATTGAAGCCAAGGCGTATTTCGATGGATGGTGTGACAGGATTGCCTATCCGACAGAATTTGCATCGGGAAGCGGAGTTTATGAATGTAAAGATGAGGCGTGCGGCAACGGGTGTAACGGAGCCAGCTACGGTGCCGCCTCATGGATGCTGCGTGACGAATTCATAACTTGCATCAGGGTTGTAAACCACCACGGTGACATCATCAACAACGCATACTACTATCTATTCCACATCCGTCCTGTATTGTGGATAAAATTCACTCCGGACGATGCCGAGGAACCGGATGAAACGCCTGCTGCCGATGAAGATTCGGATGAAATTCCAAGTACTGACGAAGATTCGGACGAGCCCGCAGTTTCTGATGAAGATTCGGACGAAATTCCGTATGCTGACGATGATTCGGACAACATTAATTAGGGTAAATTGAAGCGGCTCTTCTGCTTGACTTTACATGCTTTAAGACTAACATCCCTCGTTTTTTTATGGAGATTTAAATGGATTACGGCAAAACACTCAATCTTCCTCAGACCGACTTTCCGATGAAGGCGAATCTGCCCGTCAAGGAGGTCGAGCTTCTTAAAAAATGGGATGAAATCGGTATCTACTTCAAAATCATTGAGCAGAATGCGGATAAACCATCGTTCGTGCTTCACGACGGACCGCCCTATGCAAACGGCAGCCTTCACAACGGTCACGTCCTCAACAAGACGCTGAAGGACTTCGTCATAAAGTTCAAAAACATGACTGGACACCTCACCAAGCTTACTCCCGGCTGGGACTGCCACGGTCTTCCGATCGAGCTGAAGACGGCTGAAAAGCTCGGTTCAAAGCGCAAGGAGATGTCGAAGAGCGACTTCCTCGAGGAGTGCAAAAAGTTCGCGATGGCGTCCGTAAACACTCAGCGCGAGGAGTTCAAACGGCTCGGTATTTTTGCAGATTGGGATCATCCGTATGTAACGCTCGATCCGAAGTACGAGGGGACTATCGCCCATCAGTTCGCGAAGATCATCGAAACCGGTGCGCTCTTCAAGGCTAAAAAGCCTGTCTACTGGTGCACGAGCTGCGAAACGGCTCTGGCAGAGGCTGAGATCGAGTACGATATGCACGATTCACCTTCGATCTACGTCAAGTTCCCGCTTGTCGACAAGCTCCCGGAGCTTGAGGGCGAAAAGGTGAACTTCGTTATCTGGACGACGACTCCGTGGACGCTTCCGGCAAACCTTGCGATCGCGCTCCATCCTGATTTCAAGTACACGGCTGTGAAATACAACGGCGAGGTATTTATCGTCGCGACCTACCTCCGCGACAGCTTCGTTAAGGCTGTCAAGGCTGAAAATCCGGTCGATCTCTGCGAATTTGAGGCAAAGCGTTTCGAGGGGATGAAGGCGAGACACCCCTTCATGGACCGTGATTCGATCATCGTCTATGCCGATTACGTCACTGCCGACGCCGGTACGGGCTGCGTCCACACGGCTCCGGGACACGGTGCAGACGACTATCTGACCGGCTTGAAATACGGGCTCAAACCCTACGCACCTGTCAACGCGAGCGGTATCATCGACGCCGAGATCCCGGTCATCGGCGGGATGCACGTCTTCAAGGCGAATCCCGTTATCGTAGAACATCTCTACAACACTGGATACCTTCTCAACAAGCCAGGCGAGCTCATCAACCACAGCTATCCGCACTGCTGGAGATGCCATAAACCGGTCATCTTCAGAGCGACTGAACAGTGGTTCATTTCGATGGACGATACCGGACTGCGCAGGAAGTGCCTCGACGAGATCGCGAAGGTCAAACTTGTGCCGGAGTGGGGCAGGAAGAGGATCACGCCGATGCTCGAAAAGGCTCCGAACTGGTGCATTTCGAGACAGAGGAACTGGGGCGTTCCGATCATCGCCTTCACCTGCGACGACTGCGGCGAAAAGATCGTTGACGCGAAGATCGCTCACGGTGTAGCGGACGAAATTTCGGTCCACGGGATCAAGGTCTGGCAGGAAAAAACGGCTGCCGAGTTCCTTCCCGAGGGTTTCAAGTGCCCGAAATGCGGCGGTACGCACATCAGCAAGGAGAACGACATCCTTGACGTCTGGTTCGACAGCGGTGTCAGCTGGGCATACGTCCTGAACGGCGAAAAGGGGCGCGAGTTCCCGGCTGATCTCTATCTCGAGGGCAGCGACCAGCACCGCGGATGGTTCCAGTCTTCACTGAAACTTTCGACGCTCATCACCGGAAGGGCTCCGTACAAGCAGGTCCTGACTCACGGATTCATCGTTGACGAAAAGGGCGAAAAGATCTCGAAGAGCAAGGGCAATTTCGTTGACCCGAAGGTATACATCAACAAGTACGGCGCCGAGATCCTGAGGCTTTGGGTCGCTTTCGAGGACTACAGCGACGACAACAGCATCGGAAATTCGATCATCGACAGCTGCGCTACGGCTTACCGCAAGATCAGGAACACGATCCGCTTCATGTTCGGATTCGTCAACGATTTCGACCCTGACACGATGCGCATCGATCCGAAGGAGCTTAAATCCGTTGACAAGTGGGCTTATCTCACCTGGCAGGCAAGGCTGAAAAGTATCCGCGAATACTACGAAAATTACGAATTCTACCGTGTTTACCACGAGATGCTCGACTTCTTCACTATCCCGATGAGCGCGTTCTACCTCGATATAATCAAAGACCGCTACACGATGAAGGCTGACGATCCGCGCAGAAGGATGTCGCAGTCCGCGGTCTACTCGATCCTGAGTGACGTCGTAAAGGCGCTTGCCCCGATCCTGAGCTTCACCTGCGAAGAGGCATATTCGTATCTGAAGGGTCACAAGAAGGAGAGCGTTTTCCTTGAGCAGTTCCCTGAGGCAGAGTTTACTGCCGATGATGAAAAGTTCCTTGCGGACTGGGAGCAGCTTTTGAAGGCTAGAGAGGCTGTCCAGAAGAGGCTCGAACCTCTGCGCGCAGACAAGACGATCGGTCACTCGCTTGATGCAAGTGTTGAACTTTATTTTGAAAATATGCCGATTCTCGAAGAGGAGCTCGGCAATCTCGAGTCGATTTTCATCGTTTCGGAAGTCAAACGGGCGGCGTCTAAGGATAACCTCGAAAAGGCGGAGGATCTTGATCTCTGGATCGGCGTCAGGGCTGCCGATGGCGAGAAGTGCCAGCGCTGCTGGAAGAGACGTCCGCTCAAAGATTATTCCGATGAAATCACCGGTATCTGCGAAAGCTGCTACGAGGCGATAAAGTCTTAATTTTTCGATTTTCCCCCGAAAAAAGCACAAATCACCCGAAAAACGTCATTTTTTTCAGCTCGATATTTTCCGTAGAGTGGATTTTAATTTATTTTTGTTTATGATTTTAGCGTTTATTTTTCGGCTTTTTTTCCAATTTTGAATCGGAGGTAAGTTATGAAAAAACTTATTTTGGCTCTGATTTTCTGTGTGGCGTTTGTCGCCTGCGGCTCATCGAAACCGGATGACATCTACGAATATCCTGATGAGAACGCAAAGCAGGACAAAGACAACCCGCTTCCAGACGGAGATCAGACAGATGACCCGGGACTTCCCGACACGGGTGATACTGAACTGCCTGACACGGGCGACAGCCAGTCGACTGACACTGGCGATACCCATCCGACTGATACTGGCGATACACAGCCGGACGGCGATGCGGGTGATACACAACCCGACGGCGACACGGGTGATACACAACCCGACGGCGACACGGGTGATACCCAGCCGGATGGCGATACAGGTGATACCCAGCCCGACGGCGACGCAGGCGATACCCTTCCTGACGGCGACACGGGTGATACCCTTCCTGACGGCGACACGGGTGATACTCAGCCTGACGGTGATGCGGGTGATACACAACCCGACGGTGACGCAGGCGATACCCAGCCTGACGGTGATCCGGGCGATACCCAGCCTGACGGTGATCCGGCTCAACCTCAGGAGCCTGTCTGCGGCAACAGCATTGTCGAGGATGGCGAAAACTGTGATGAGGGCTCGCTCAACGGTCAGTACGGACACTGCAGCGCGGACTGCAAAACGAAGCTCCGCTGCGGAGATAAGATCGTGACCGAGCCACAGGAGGTCTGCGACGAGGGTTCGGCTAAAAACGGATACTACGGTCACTGCAAATCGGACTGCTCCGGTCTCGGCGAACGCTGCGGCGACGGCGTGGTTCAGGTCGAGGACTGCATCTGCACACAGGAAAAGATCGATGCTGGGCGCTGCTCGACGGTCGGCGACTATCTCTCACGCTGCATCGCGGTCAGCGAGACATGTGATGACGGCGCGGAGAACGGTACATGGGGCAAGTGCAACGAGACCTGCACGGCGGTCCTTACATGCGGCGACGGTATCGTTACTTCGCCGGAATTCTGCGACGACGGACCCTTCAACGGCTACTACAACCACTGCAAGAGCGACTGTTTGGGCATTGGACCGACATGCGGCGACGGCGTGATCCAAAACGAGACATGCGGATCGATCACGGGCTGCGTAACGATGTCCGGAGCCCACGAAGAGTGCGACGCAGGTACGCTCAACGGCACTGATGCAGGTCACTGCACGACGGTCTGCACAGATCCGGGCTGCCTTGAAAGCTGCGTTCCGTCGGTAACTTCGGACGGCTGGCTCCCTGCGATGGCTTCCGAGTCTCCGAACTACTGCGACGGACTCGACAACGACCACGACGGCGTGATCGACGAGGGTTGTGACTGTACTCCTGGTGCGACCCAGGCATGTTTCTCCGGCGCTCCGAACAGACGCGGAGTCGGTCTCTGCCAGGACGGAACCCAGAGCTGCGTCTACGATTCGGCGAGCAAGAAGGGAAAGTGGGGCGAGTGCGTCAACGAGATCCTGCCTTCCGAGGATATCTGCGACAATGCGGACAACCTCTGCATGGGCTGCGCGGACTACGGTCTGTGCTGTGATCCGGCGATCGACTGCTCGTACGATATCGGTTATGCGACTCCGTTCAACGACAAGATCATAAAGGGTACCAACTTCTACAAGCGCAGCGACTACGCTTCGGCGACCTGGACCTGGACCCTCACTAAGGGCCCCTGCGACGAGCTTCTCGGCAACACGACCTTCACGGTCAAGGGGGCGGCGAGCGAGTCAGGGCTCTCCGGCAGCGGTTCTGCGACGACTCAGGTCTCAGGCGTCGGTTTGAGTTGGTTCAAAGTCAACTTCCAGCTCTCCGGCAGCTACAAACTCCATGTCAAAGTCCAGCGTCCGAACGGCGAAGTCCACGAGTGCGAATGGATCATCCGCGTCAAATCGAACGGTCTCAGAGTCGAGCTCTGCTGGGATACGACAGGCGACGTAGATCTTGACCTCCACCTCGCAAAGGTCGGGACGACATCTGCGTGGACTGGTACAACGGCTTGCTACTATGCTGACTGCAAAAACACGGGAGAACCGTCTTACAGCATGTCAAGCTGGGGATATCCGAACACGAGCAACGGATACAACCCGCGTCTCGATATCGACAACATCGAGACGGTAGGAGTCCCGGAGAACATCAACATCGACAACCCGGTCAGCGGCGACAAGTTCAGAGTAGGCGTAAACTTCTACGGCGGTACGGATTACGGCGGCTGTGACGAGTATCTCTACCTGACAACGCATCCGCTTGTCAACGTTTACTGCGGCGGGACTCTGGTCGCTACCTACGGAAAGACACCGCAGCTTTCAGGCTTCGACTATCCGGGTGAGTTCTGGAAGGTCGTAGAGATCCAGTGGGTCGGCGGCTACGATTCAGACGACTGCGTCCTGACGCCTAAATTCAACACTTCGACAGGTGCTTATATTGTCGGCAGTGTCGGCACATACGATTGGTAAACGGAGGGTGAAATGAAAAAGTATATATTTAATATGTTGCTCTCTTCACTCCTTGTTCTGGTTTTGGCGGCTGCCTGCGGCGGAGGCGGGAGCGAAGAACCGGTGTCTGACGCCGACGCAGACGGTCAAGGACCGGCGGATACCGGCGATACCGAGCTCCCCGATACGGGTGATACGGAACTCCCTGACACGGGTGACAGTCTGCCTGACGGTGATACGGGCGATACTCAGCCGGTCACAGGCGAGTGTACTCCCGGCAAGGAGCAGAAATGTGACTACAACGGTCCTGAAGGCACTGAAGGTATCGGCATCTGCAAGGCAGCAGTCCGTACATGCAAGGATGATAAAAAATGGGGTCCCTGCGTAGGTGAGGTCATTCCGGTAGTCGAGAAGGGCGAGCTCTGCGATGACGGACTCGACAACGACTGCGACGGCAAGACCGATATCGGCGGATCGTGCGGAGGCGGTGATACGGGCGATACTCAGCCCGACGGCGACGCCCTGTCCGATACCGGCGATTCCGGCTATTTCGACAGCGGCGAGACTGGCAGCTACATCGATGCCTATAAACTTCCTGAAGACGAGGATATCTGCACCGCGACC
>JAGAAT010000015.1 GCA_017615095.1 bacterium | reverse complement strand
GATCCGAAGAGTTCAGATGTTCCTTTCTCACGCAGGGAAGTCGATCACGCGATGCCGGTAGACCAGTACATCGGCGGAGTCGAACACGCCGTCATGCACCTGCTCTACACAAGATTTTTCACCAAAATACTGGCTGATCTCGGCTATGTCGGCTTCCGTGAGCCTGTAAAGAACCTCCTCACGCAGGGAATGGTCTGCATGGAGTCTTATTCCAACGATTCCGGTTATTTATATCCTGACGAAGTTTACAAGAAGGATGGAAAATACTTCACTATCTCGGATGATTCGCCGGTAAATGTCGGCAGAGTCGAAAAGATGAGCAAATCGAAGAAAAATGTCGTCGATCCGCTAGTCCTCATTGACAAATACGGTGCTGACACCGCAAGACTTTTCGTCCTCTTTGCAGCTCCGCCCGAGAAGGATCTTGAATGGTCCGAAGAGGGTGTCGAAGGGTGCAGCAGATTTTTGAGCAGGATCTGGAACATCGTCACCGCGAACGAAGAGATCATCAGGAATTTCCAGGATCCCGAAAATGTCGAGGGAAACGGCAAAGAACTCTGGGCAAAGACCCACGAGACGATCAAAAAAGTCGGCGAAGAGATCGAAAGATTCCACTTCAACACAGCTATCAGCGCGATCATGGAGCTTGTCAACGCGGCATACAAAATGAAACCTGAAACGGATACCGAAAAAGCGGTCCTTGCTCAGGCACTGCGTTCGATAATCCTGCTCCTCAACCCGTTCGCACCGCACATCACCGAAGAGCTTGCCGAAATCTGCGGAATGAAGGAGGTCGCTGAAACCCCGTTCCCGACAGTCGATGAAAAGGCTCTCGTCAAAGACGAAATACTTGTCGTCGTTCAGGTAAACGGCAAACTCCGCGACAAAATGACCTTCCCGGCAAACATCACCGCGGCTGAAGTCGAAGCGGCAGTCCGTGCAAAAGACTACTCCAAATTTCTCAAATCGGGCGAGATCAAAAAAGTCGTCTACATCCCCGGCAAACTCGTGAACGTGGTCGGCTAGGGACCCGTTCTGCCTTCATACGGCAGACATAGCTTTTCTTTAAAATTAATATGCAAAAAAAAAGCCCCTCCGGAGAGGGGCTTTGAAACTGAAATTCAGAGGTTATTATTCTCCGATGTGATCTGCCTCGTTCGGGTCAGCAAGGTCAAATATTTCACCGTTGTCGGCTTTCTCAAGAAGCGTTTCGCAATCCATCGAATCGTCAACTTTTACAAGCTGGAAAACGCTTTTTGTTTCGTCTGTAACGGTAGTTTTCTGACCCTTAAGCGTCAAATTCGGCGTGTCGGGGTGGGTGTACTGCTCGTCATCCCACTTGACGTTTCCTTCTATCTTGCCTTCAGCTACGACTTTGCCTGTGAGGATGTGGTTGAGTCTCTGGACGTAGTATATCGGACCGCTTACAAAGCCGTTGAAAGTGATCGTAAATGCAGACTTTCCGTCTTCGTCATGGTCAAAAATCCTTCCATCGCCCTTGTCGGAAATCATTTCTTCCGTTGATGGATCTGTCATATCTGCGCCGCGAAGTTCCCAGTCACGGTTGAGTTTGAATGTCTTCTCTCCGCCGTTTTCAGCGACCTCAAGGTAAGGTTCGCCTTCATGTCCCGGAAGATCAGCCGGTTTCCAGTGTTTGAAAATGGTGTTGAACTTGGAGTTAGGCTCGTTGAAACCTACAACACCTTTATTTGCATTACTGTCACCGGTGCGGTTGTCGGTTCTGCAGATCCTGTTGCCCTTTTTGAAGAAATCGAGTTTGCAGTTTGCATCAGCCTTGATTTCGGTAACAAGGTAACGTGTCGTTACACTCGGAACGTTCTTAGCGAGAGTCGTGCTCGATTTCGAGCGGAGGATTATCTTCTGAGCCCAAGTTCCTACGAATTCCTTTTCAAGGTCGCTGAGTTCACACCCTTGCGGCTCCGAGTCGCCGGTGTCAGCCGGCTCGGTGTCATTGTCAGGTTCAGAGTCGCCTGTGTCGGCCGTTGAATCGCCTGTGTCAGTCGTCGAATCGCCTGTGTCGGTCGTTGAATCGCCGGTATCTGTTGTAGAGTCACCGGTATCGGTCGTTGAGTCCCCTGTATCAGTCGTCGAGTCACCGGTATCGGTCGTTGAGTCTCCGGTATCGGTCGTTGAGTCGCCGGTATCTGTTGCCGAGTCACCGGTATCTGTTGTTGAGTCACCGGTATCGGTTGCTGAGTCGCCGGTATCAGTGTTGCCTGTGCTGTTGCCGCCACATGCGACAAAAAACATCATCGCGCATATTGCTGCGATTGAAACTGCAAATTTCTTCATTTTTTTCTCCTTAAAAAGTTGTTAAATTTACCAAATTACTTCTACTGCAAGTCCTATATTCATTAAAAAACCTTCGCTTGTCCAGCCCGGGAAACCGGGGTTGTTGGTCTGAAGACCAGCCTTTATCTCTTCAAATTCTTCCTGTGTAGCCTTGGATCCGTAATATTCCGCATCATCCGGAAGTTCATCAACGAGTCCGCCGTCTTTCATCGAACGTTCCAGATCCTTTTCTTCTGTTCTGCTCAAAAGCCACTGTAATGAAGCGCTGATCCCGGCGCTGATTTTGACCTCTTTGGTGATGCTGAAATACTCCTGATATCCGAGAGAAAAACCGAATCTGTCGTTGTCCACATAGTTTTCGCGTCCTGTCTGTGCCGGAACCGGGCTCGGAACATAGGTGAATCCGAAAGCTGCCCTGCGTTCAGGGTGACGCATGATCAATCCGGCAGTTGCGGAGAAAGTGTCGTTCCATTTGTCGCCGGGTTTCTCTCCGTGACGGTTGATGTAGGTCGACCATCTCGACCATTCGAAACCTGCCATCGGGGTAAGTGTGTAGTCTTTGACTTCGAAATTGTAGTATGTTCCGACAGAGAGTTTTATCGGCTGATAACCGGCGGTCATCGAAGAGTTCGCTGTAAGATAACCTTTCTTGCTGCCGTCTTCGTATTCCCAGCCGAGAACCTGCATTTCGTTGTTGAGCTTGACGATGCCGGTGTTCGTCGGGAAGTGGAATGTCCCTGTGAGATGCCATCCTGCGACCGGATTCGCCACGAAAGAGAAGTAGGGCATTACCGATGCGCCGACATTCATTTTTGCGTTAATGATCTGTACCGCCGGATCTGTCGGACTCGGAACAAAAACGCGGTTCTGAGTTTTTGTGTATGTCGAAATAGCGACTCCGGCACCTATTCTGAAATAACGACCGAACCTTCCTGCGAGGGCTGCTGCCGCGCTGAACTGTTTGAGTCTGTCGCCGTAAAGTTCGTAGTGCAGACTATTGGAAAAATACTGCTCGCGTTCATCGTTGAAGAAGGGTTCCTGAGTCTGGATCCCTGAAAAGGGAAGAAGCGCATAAACACCGACAGTAAGTTGTCCGCCATGCTTTTCAAGACTCTTTTTGGCGATGTTTTTTACAGCTCCCAGGATGATCACTCCGTCAAAGGAATCGTAATCGGCAGATCCGCGTTTGTTTATCAAATCTGCGGTTGCCATAGGAGCGTAAAATCCGTCTATCCCTGCTCCCATGTTGGCTGTGTCGACATCGTAGATATGGCTGGAAATGTCGTATCCGTCAGGACGCGCCATGTGTTTTATCGACTTGTTCTGGATCGTCATCCCGAAACCGATTTTGAAGGAGTCGTCGAGAGTCGCCAGATCGGCAGGATTGAAGTAGGCAGCCTCTGCGCCGGTCGCAATGATACGCGAAGTGAAAGGATGGACGGAGTCCTGTGCTCCGACGAGCTCGAGTACTGATGATGCCGAAAGTGATGCCGTGCAGAGCAGAAGAAGGAGCAGTAAAGCCGATTTTTTATTTTTATTACTCATGATACCTCCATTAAAACCGGATATGAGACATGTTTTTTTGAAAAAGGTTACTTCCGAACATGGATTTATTGCGCCTCTGCCAGAAATTTCATAACTTTTTTGATGTCCTCCCATGTCGGCCGCTTCAGACTTTCGTTGCGGAGAAGCGCACTCGGATGGTATGTTACGAAGGTCTTTATGCCGTTGTATTCGTGGCTGGTCGCGCGGGCGGCAGAAAGAGTCGTTTCCAGCCCGAGGATATATCTTGTTGCGACTCTTCCGAGCAGCACGAGCACCTTCGGGTTGACGATCTCGATCTGTTTTTTCAGGTAACCGATGCAGCTTGCCGCCTCATCCGGGAACGGATCTCGGTTTCGCGGCGGGCGGCACTTTACGATGTTTGCTATGTATACGGAATTACGCGGGATCTTCATGCCGTTTTCGATGATTTTCGTGAGCAGCTGCCCTGCGTCGCCGACAAAGGGTCTGCCGGTTTTATCCTCGGTTTCACCCGGACCTTCGCCGATAAACATGATATCTGCGTTAAGGTTGCCTTCGCCGAAGACGGTGTTGGTCCTGCACTGCGCGAGAGGACATCTGCTGCACTGTGAAACTTCGCGCTGAAGGTTTTCAACTGGAGAAAGAGAGGGGTCGTACTCGTAGGTGCTTTTTATCTCAATTTGAGGTTTCTGCTCCGCCGGCTTGACGTGAATACCGTCTGCTGTGTTGAGAAGCGACTGGATATCCGGTTCCGGGGAGAGGGTTTTGACAGCATCCTCAAGAGTTTTGTTGATGTCACCGAGAAAGCGGTCGCTGAAGAAGAAAGGCTCAAGTTCCTGCTGCCAGTCGAGCCAGTTTTTCAGCTTTGAATGAAAATCTTCGGAAAGCAACTAACTAATCCTTTTCACGTCCGTATCTAAGCAGGAAGAGGTTGTCTTCGATAGCGTTTACGGCATCCTCTCTGACCTTGGGATCGGTTTCGTCGCGGTTGATCTCTTTCAAGTACTTCTGAACGGACTTGTCGTTGATCTTTGCAAGCGATTCGATACCGATGGACTTCGCAAGGATCGATCTCTCTCTCCTGATGAAGTCGTAAAGCGGTTTTGCTCCGTCAACGTGACCGACCTGACCGATCGCCATTGCGGCCGCTGTGCGGATCTCCTCATTTGGGTTTTCGTTCAGAACCGAGATGAGGAATGGGAGATTCTCGGGGAATTTATACTTGCCGACATAAGCAAGTATAGCCTTGTTCCAGAGGATATCGCTTCTCTTCTTGAAGAGCGAGATGAGTGTATCAGCAGTTGCCTTCGAACGGGTTTTGTCGAAGTAGGTGTTGAACTCGTACATCCTCTCGGAGCTTCTCTCTTCGGTCGCAGCCTTCAGGACCATTTCGGTGAGGTCTGCTCCTTCATATTCCGCAACGATCGAAAGGACTTTCGAGAGCCATTCCGCGTCGCCGCTTTCGATCTGTGCGACCAGAAGCTTCATCGTTTCCGGAGCGTCGATTTCGATGAGAGTCCTGACAAAAACCTCTTTGTTGCTTGTCGGCTTTTGTACCGGGAAACACTCGGATGTCGACGGAGTGTAAAGCGAGACTTTGTTCAGGATCCTGCCGATCGTCGGAACGCTCTGCTTCGAGTAGAGCGCCATCGCAGCGTATCCGAAAGCCGTCTGGTTGTCCGGGTTGAAGCTTTCAGCCTTCGGAAGGATGTTCTGGTTGAAGTAGATCTCGCCCATGATGTCGCCGGAGAATTTGACGGCGATGCAGGCAAGAGTGTTTGTGCCGCTGATGAATTTGTCATAGGTCTCGTAGTCGAATACAAGCCCTGCATATTTTGCAACGGCAAGAGCTGCTCTGAGCGATGTCTGATCGTTTTTCTCGATGTAGCCGGCGACGAGAGCATCAAAATCCGACTTTGTCGAGTCACTCATCATCTTTTCGGATTTTTCACGGATCGCCTTGACTGCGAGCTCAAGGAGTTTGCCGTCAAACGGCTGCCAGAAGTTGATCTGGTATGGGGTGATGAGCGAGAAATTTGCCTTGTCGTCACGGGTGATCGGAACAGAAACGCTGTCCTCGAGCAGCTTGTACTGCGCACCGTTCTTCTTGAGCATGAAGAGGTATACGTCACCCTTTTTGTAGTCGTCGCGTTTGTAACGGCGGCGCAGCTTTTCGTTGTCGATACCGACGATCTCGATATCGCCGGAGACATCACCGACAATCGCCTTTTTGACGCTGACTTTCGCCTTTGTCTTTCCTCCCTGGATATAGATGGCGGTAATGACGGCGTCCGCATCGGCAATAGCCTTTACGAAGCCTTCATCGTTCATCTTGATCTTGTCGTCAAGAATCGACTGGGCAAAAACTGAGGTACATCCCAGCATCAGGAGTCCGAACACCATAATTTTTCTGAACATCGCTATCCTCCGCATTTGTGCGAATAATAAAAAAGCATCATATAATTATAGGGAGAAAGGCGATATTGTCAACTAAAGCGGGAGTTATTGGCGGTTTTGTTCTCTCTGCTCTTTTTTCCGGTATTCCGCGACCTTGGCTGAGACGAAATCCACCAGTTCTTTTATGCCGTTCCTGGTTATTCCGCTGATCTCGAAGTAGGGTCTTTCGCCTACGTATTCACGCAGCTCGCGGCGCAGTTTGTCCTGTTCTTCGGTGTAGGAATCGATCTTGTTGAGGACGAAGATCTGCTCGCGTTTTGCCAGATTTTCATCGAAAAGTTCGAGTTCGCGGTCTATCTTTTCGATGTCGTCGACCGGTGACTTTCTCGCGGGATTTATCTCGACGAGATGGATCAGGAAGCGCGATCTTTCGACGTGACGCAGGAATCTGTGTCCCAGTCCGGCACCCGTGTGCGCACCTTCGATGAGACCGGGGATGTCTGCGACGACATAGGTGAAGAAGTCTCCTGCATCAACGACTCCGAGGTTCGGGATGAGTGTCGTGAAGGGGTATTCGGCGATTTTCGGCCGTGCGTTGCTGATGATGCTGATCAGAGTCGACTTACCGACAGACGGAAAGCCGATTATGCCGACATCGGCTATCAGCTTGAGCTCGAGTCTGACCACTCTGGATTCTCCGGGAATGCCGTCCTGAGCGTAGCGCGGAGCCTTGTTGACGCTTGTTTTGAACTTTGCGTTGCCGCGTCCGCCGATCCCTCCGCGGCAGATGATCTCGCTCTGGTTGTGGGCTGTGATGTCCGCCAGCAGTTCGGAGGTCGCGTTGTCGTAAATCAGCGTCCCGACCGGTACCTTGATGATCTCATCGCTGCCCGACCTGCCGTACATGTTCGCGCCCATGCCGTTCTGACCGTTTTCAGCCTTGATTTTGTGACGGTAGCGGATGTCGTAGAGCGTAGTTATGTTTTCATCGCCGCGGAAGACGATATCGCCGCCCTTTCCTCCGTCGCCGCCGTCCGGTCCGCCGAGCGGGATATACTTTTCGCGGCGGAAACTTACAGCTCCGGCTCCGCCGTTACCGGCTGAGACCTCAACTATGGCTTGATCGACAAATTTCATGATTCAACGAGTAAAAAAAAACTCCCGTTGCCGGGAGTTCGTATAACGTATCTAATGGAGTCCTATTCTTCGACCGGACGTACGTGAACTCTTCTTCTATCTTTGCCGTTTCTGATGAAGGTTTCGTACTCTACAACGCCGTCGGTAAGAGCATAGATCGTGTAGTCGCTGCCGAGTCCGACATGCTCGCCCGGGATCCATCTCGTTCCGCACTGGCGAACGATGATGTTGCCGGCAAGAACCATCTCACCGCCGAACTTTTTTATGCCGCGTCTCTGACCTGCACTGTCACGACCGTTTCTTGCGCTACCGCCGCTTTTCTTGTGTGCCATGATAATCCCCCGATATTAACTACTTTGTTATTTCAAGAACCTTAAGCTGGGTGAAGCTCTGTCTGAAGCCGTTTTTGACCTTGCTGGTTTTTCTTCTTCTCTTTTTGAAAACGATAACCTTTTTCCCCTTGTAGTTTTTAACGACTTCAAGTTTGACGGTTACGTCGGTAAGGTACGGTTTGCCGACAAAAACGTTTTGGTCGTCGGAAAAAAGAAGAACGTTTTTGTTTTCTATAAGTTCACCCTCTTTTTTGTCCAGATTATAAACGGAAACCTTCTCACCGGGAACGGCTTTGAGCTGGTTGCCGCCGAAATCGATCATTGCGTACATAAAGAACCTCCAAAAAATAGTACGAAAAAAACGCGGACAGCCTAGTCAGAAACTTTTGTAAGTCAAGATTTTTTTTGACGGTAAGCTTCTGTTCCGTTTCGGAGTCAGATTTTGTCGGCGGGAGAGGGGAGGAAAAACGGGCAAATAATTGCTAAAAGCGATCTCTTTGTTAAAATATGCAGATTTTTTGTTTATTAACTTAGTCAAGGGGTGGTTTATGAAAAAGCTTTTCGTACTTTTTACACTCATGCTTCCGCTTCTTCTCACGGCTGCTTTGGGACCGAATGTCTCGGTTGCGCCGGACGGCAGAGAGCTTAAATGGGAAGAGGGTGCATGGGACTTCTTTATTATGCACAAATCATTGATTGAACAGGTCACCGGCTCGGCAACGACGACTGCCGGAAACCCGCAGGCCGATACATGTATCGACCAGAATAT
>JAGAAT010000135.1 GCA_017615095.1 bacterium | reverse complement strand
GTGGGCAGCTACAGTAAGACACGCAGTAATTATGTCCGTTGTGTCAGGTAGAGGCAGTTCCTCAGAGACCGCATTTTTAGCGCAGCGTAAGCGAGCACTTTTGCCCGCCGGTTTCAGAGAGGCGGGCGCTTGGCTCCCACTTCGGGGGAGCTGACGCGAAGCGGCTGAGAGGGTTTTCTCGCCGTCAGGCGAGTCAAAATTTAAATTATCTGGACAATCTGCTTCTTATCGGTGTCAACTACGACAAGAACACAAAAATCCACGAGTGTGTGATCGAGAGATATCAGAAGTAAGCCTGTTTTTTTAACAAAATTATTTATTGAGTTTTGATGAACAACTAAATCATTTCTGTTATTTCGTGTTTAACCCGTCAACTTTTTACAAAATCAAGGGACAAACATCCTAAATCGTGTGGATTTCCCCCCAAAAAAATGAGTATAATACTGCGGTTTTGCGGAGGGCGACATGGGAATTTACATAAATCCGGGAAATGAGAATTTAAAAAAAGCCTACCCCATCTGGTAGCTCCGGCCGACTGCGCCGATCCGGCATTCGATCCCGGAATCATCAAAATACCTGACTGCCATAAGGTTCGAGCAGTGCAGGAAACAGATCCTTTTTATGCCGCTGCCGGCAAGCGAGGCTGCGCACTTTTTGAGTTCGTTTTCGGATGATTTGAAGTTGTGGAATCCGCCGGCGATCTCTTTGACATCACCGAATTTTTGTGCTTCGCCGAGGATTTTTTCGATCCCCGCATGACCGCAGGCGACAAAAAGCGTCTTCCCGACGAGCATGGAGATCTCGTGGATAGTGCTGCCTTCGGTCTCTGATCCTGTCACGATGAGCGCAAGGTTCTCCGAGACCCTTTTTGAT
Source organism: bacterium (assembly GCA_017615095.1). Lineage (GTDB taxonomy): Bacteria > UBP6 > UBA1177 > UBA1177 > UBA1177 > UBA1177. Next base: position 2,386 of record JAGAAT010000135.1, on the reverse strand, counting down.
TCGGCGGCTGGCATAAATTTGAGTGCCGGAAGCCTGGGTGAAAGGATCTCTTCCGTGTGATAGACATCACAAGATCTTGAAATCATTGAACAGATCTGACTAAGTGTCGGAACGCCGCCGATGTGATCCTGATGGATGTGGCTGAGCACCGCGCACTCTAGAGAACTCAGCGGAACGTTCATAAACTCCGCATTTTCAGCAAAAAGTGAACCTCCGCCGGTATCGAAAAGATAGTCGGAACCGTCAAAGCGCACAAAAACCGAGAGTCCGTTTTCCGCAAGCATCCCCTCTCGCCCCGCCAGATTTGTCGAAAGAATTACAAAAGTTCTCACCCTCGCCTCCTCCGTTCACTCAAAAAAATGTCACACGATGCAGGCAAAATAAACGGCATACGAAAGGAGCATCAGGATACCGGAGATACGTCCGACCGCCTTTTTCGGAAGCGCACAGACAAAGAGCAGGGCACAGGCTCCGAGCGCGACATAGCTGTCGAAAATGAACTCCGGTGCAAACGGGATCGAAAGAATGATCGAAGAGGTCCCAAGCACGAAGAGGATGTTGAAGACGTTGCTGCCGACGATGTTGCCGATAGCGATATCGGTACTGCCGTGACGCGCAGCCTGGATCGAGGTGAAAAGCTCCGGCAGCGATGTTCCCAGAGCGACGACCGTAAGGCCGATAAAGCGCTCGCTCATCCCGAAAAACCTGGCTATTTCACTTGCGGAATCGACCGCGAAACGGCTCCCGAGGACGACCATAGCCAAGCCGCCGACTGTCAGCAGGGCTGTTTTGAAAGCTGAGAGTTCCCTGATCTCCTCCTCCTGATGATCCTCAGGATTTTTCTTAACCATATAAAAAAGATAAACAAAGTAGAGGATGAAGAGCCCCCACAAAATGACGCCGTCGATCCTGCCGATAATGCCGTCCAGCCCCATCAGGAGCAGCACTACCGTGATGAATGCGGCGAACGGGATCTCGTAGCGGATCGTCGATTTTGACACAGCCACGGGGAGGATCGTGCAGGAGAGCCCCAGGATCAAGAGGATATTCATTATGTTGCTGCCGATAATGTTCCCGACGGAGATGTCTGCGCTGCCTCTCAAGACTCCGGCAATGCTTACAGCCGCCTCTGGAGCGCTGGTCCCCATCGCAACGATCGTCAGACCGATCACGAGCTCCGGGATCCCGGATTTTTTGGCGATACCCGAAGCGCCTATGACAAAAAAATCGGAGCCCTTCACCAGAAGAACAAATCCGACGGTCAAAATCAGAAACTGTAAAACAAGCGTCATCCCTATCCTCCATCAAGGTGGAGCTTATACTAAACAAATCTCTCTGCTAGTCAAAGCGGGATAAAGAGGTAAAAAAAATAAATCGCAAATAAAAGCCGAAGTTTGTTGACATAAATCAATATTTCTTTAATATTTATGGATTATTTTTTTTAGGTGTATGCCCATGTTGTCACAACTTTCAATGATTGTCAGCACAAAAGATATTCCGGCATGTCGTGCGGCTATCGTTCAGCTTCTCGGTTTTATGAAAGTCGAACGTGATTATATCGACCGCGCTACAGAGATTTTCGATGATGTCTACCGCCTCTACAGCGGGCTCTATCCGGGCTATCGGCACTGCGATACGCCTTATCACGATTTCCAGCATGTCCTTGATGTCACGCTCGCAAGTCTGAGGCTCTGCGACGCCGCTATCCTGGCAGGAGAACAGATATCCGCACACGGAGCATTCCTTGCCTGCATCGCAGCGCTTTTCCACGACACCGGATACATTCCTACACTTGACGATCAAGTCGAAACAGGTGCCGTCTATACCCCTACCCATGTATCGAGAAGCATAATCTTCGCTCAGAAGTACATGGCGGAAAAGAACTATTCCGGTGACGACATCCAGCGTGTTTCGCAGATGATCCTGCTTACAGATCTCGCTGTAGAAATAAAGTACGTCCTCTTTATCGACCGCGAGAACGAGATCCTGGCTAAGATCGTCGCGGCAGGAGATCTGCTCGGGCAGATGGCAGACAGGATCTACCTCGAAAAGCTGCCTTATCTCTACCTCGAATTCAGAGCCGCGAACATCACCGCATACACCTCAGAAGAGGATCTGATGCTGAAGACCTGCGGCTTCTTCAAGGTCATGGACAACCGCTTCAAGAACGATCTCGACAATGTTGCTGACTGTCTCTACCTTCACTTCAACCAGAGGTACGGCATCAATGTCGATCTCTACAAAGTGGGGATGCAGCACAACCTTGAATACCTTTCGTACATTATGACGGAACATCCCGGCAGGCACCGCGATTTCCTCAAACGCGACGGGATCATCAAAAAGCTTTGATCCCGCGAATTGTCTTTTTTTCACCCTAAAACCACGG
>JAGAAT010000134.1 GCA_017615095.1 bacterium | reverse complement strand
TTTTTCTTTGTCTTCGTCGTCACTGATCTTTACATAGACATTGTCGTTCGTGGCAAGGAGCTCTTTGGGCTCGTAGGAGCCGATGACTTCGGCGAGCTCTTCTTCCTCTGCGTTGCCGACAAATCCCTTCGTAACGACGTCAAAAATCTGGTCGTCGATCTGTTTGAAGCGGTCGATGCGGTATTTTCCGCCGATCTTTACATAATCCTTGAAGTTTTCAGGTGTTGCGTCAAGCGTTTTGCCGGTGAGGGCAAGCTCGTCGGTTTCACCTTCATCTTCAGTCGTTCCGTACATCGAGGACTCTTCACCGCCTTCCTCGGCTACGACAGCGCTGTTCGTGCCTTCCTGATTCGGCATCATGACCTCGCCTGTCTGGCGGAAAGAGATCTTGTTGCCGGGATAGATCAGGTGCGGGTTGCTGATCTGCGGGTTGAGAGACCAGACTTTAGGCCAGTACCACGGGCTCTTCAGGTTGGCTTCGCTTATATCCCAAAGTGTGTCGCCCTGAACAACGGTGTACTCTTCCGGAGCAACCGAAAGATCGACAGTATCAAGATTGATGAATGCCGGTACAGGAACCTCTTCTGCACTTGCCGGCGGAACTTCTTCAGCCGAAATGAGCAAAGAGAACATGAGAACGAAAACAAAAACCATCTGTTTCATAATCAACTCCTTAAACAAAAAAACATCGTATCATACGGTGAGGTGATTTTTTGTCAAGAATATATCTCGAATATATCTCGTTTTATAACTTTTTTGTATAATTATGCGTTTTATATGGCAAAAGGAACAAAATTATAAACTTGACGCGTTTCCCGGGGAGGAGGAAAATATACTGCTTTTTTATTGTACCCTGATGTTTAGATTTTGGAGGTTTGAAATGAAAAAATTTTATTGTCTGATCTTTTTCGCTGCGTTGATGTTTGCCGTCAGCTGCGGCGGCTCGAAAAACGATGATAACACCGACACCGGCGACACGACTCCCGACGGAGACATTGCTGATACCGGGGATACGGAAAATCCGGACACTTCCGACACTACGGATACCGGAGACACAGATTCTCCGGATTCGGACTCTCACGACACTGATCCGACTGACGCGGAATCATCTTGGACAACGAGCGACAAGAATGAAATAATGCTTGATGCAAAGGGTTCATCAGGACAGGTCCAGCCTAAAGTTGTAAAAACAGATGACGGAAAAATCGTTCTTACATGGCTCAGACCTGAAGGAGGGGATATGGATTCATCCGATTTCGGATACCGCCTTCATCTTCAGATCTTCGAAAAAGACGGAAAAGCGATCTTCGGTGACGGAGGGCTTGTTGTCAGTGATAAACCGACTCTCAGCTGGACAAGCGACTATTCGCTGGCTCTGGCGCCGAACGGCGAAATTCTCATCGCCTACTGGGATGTGCGCAACGATGCCGGAAACAAAGAATCGCTCGAGGCCTATCTCTACCGCTACGATCAGGAAGGCAAGCCCGTCTGGCCGGCAGAGGGAGTAAAAGTGGAAACGGAAAAAACGACAGCGGATCCTTCAAGCGACATGTCTCCTGACTTGTGTGTGAGCGGCGGAAACATCTATCTCGGAGTTTACCATTACGAAGGAGAAACCGGAAATTATCAGATCTTCAGGCTGAAGGAGGACGGCTCTTCCGCCTGGGAAGGCAGCTTGAAGTTCGACGGCAGCGCAGCCTTTCTTGCACCGGCGAAAGACGGCGACATTTATGTCGTTTACGGCACAGATTCATTCGGACTCGAAGCAAGAAGGATAGATCCCGAGGGAAAAGATGTTTGGTCCGATCCTGTCAAGATCGAAGAACAGCCGGTCGGAAGCGAATATTACATGCCGGAACCGCTCATGGCGACCGAAGAAGACGGTACACTTTTCCTTTCCTACCGCCGCATACTCGATTTTTCTGGATATCAGGTGATCAACCGCCTTTCGCCAGACGGCTCGCTTATGAATAAGGCTAAAAGCTGCGACGGCAGTGAAGATCATGACGCCGGCAGCGCTGAGATGGCGGTACATGACAGCAAAGTTCTTGTCGTCTGGGGCAGTAACTTCGGGCTCAACGACTATCATCTTACGGCAAACCTGTTCGATGCCGACGGAGAAACGCTCTGGGGCGAAAATTTCACAGGACTTGACTTAGGCAGCAATGAAGATTGGGGGCTTGTCCCGGTAAAGGTGATCCCGCAGAAAGAGGGCTGGGTGGTTTTATACGGCGACGCGACAGGCTGGAATTCAGCAGACTTTATCGTGCGTAAAATCGATTCGGAAGGTAAAACCTCGTGGCAGCGTCAGATAGGCGCCGAGAATATGGTCGCCAACGATTTCGCAGTTGAATACGATTCCTCCAGAGCTTATATTTTCTACACGACCGAATCGGAATCCGATGATCTCTCCACAGACCTCCGTGCTATGTGCATCGACATTTCAGAGAGTGCCGGAGAATAAGACCCTGCGGCAGATCCCGTAAGACAGAGAGATCCCTGAACCAACAAAAAATATTGAAAAACTCAGGTGTTCCCGTATATTAGCACGTCATTTTTGAGGGAGGAGACAATGCCGCTTTTTATCGGAATCGCCGGTGGGTCAGGATCCGGCAAAACGACCGTCGCGAAGAACATCAAACATGCCTTTTCAAATGACGAAAGGGTCGTCATCATCGAAATGGACAGCTATTACAAGGATTTGTCGGGCAAAACTCTTGCCGAGCGCGAGAAAAACAACTACGACATTCCAGATGCGATCGACTTCCCGCTCCTGCGGCAGCAGCTCGATGATCTGAAAGCTAACAGACCTATCAGAAAGCCTGTCTACGATTTTGTCACCCATTCGAGAAAGTCTGAGTCCGAACTTATCGAACCGGCCGACATCGTTGTTCTCGAAGGGATAATGACTTTCCACGATGAAAAGGTGAGAGATATGCTCGACATCAAGATTTTCGTCGATACCGATGCGGATATCCGCCTCATGCGCAGGATCAGACGCGACATGGAGCAGCGCGGCCGCTCGTTCGAAGAGATCCGCGAGCGTTATTTCACGATGGTCCGTCCGGCTTACCGCGATTTTGTAAAGCCGACGATGCGTTTCGCAGACCTAGTCATCCCCGAGGGCGGTCAGAATTCCGTCGCGATAGACATCATCGTTTCAAAAATATCGCACTGGCTTTCCGATAAGGAAAAATCGTCAAAAAAATGAGCTGTTCCCCGAAAATCCAAGTCGACAAGGCTTTTCAGCTTCTCAGAAAATGGGTCGCGGAGCTTGACTATGCTCCCGTCATAGACCTGATGGCGGCCGGACACGATTCCCCGTGGAAGCTTCTCGCTTCGACAATGCTTTCGGCACGGACCAAAGACGCCGTTACGACAAAGGCATCCAAATCGCTCTTCTCCCATGCTGATACTCCCGAAAAAACAGCAGAACTTTCAGTCGAAGAGCTCTCGGAACTCATATATCCCGTCGGTTTTTACAGAACGAAAGCTGAAAACCTCAAAAAACTGGCTCAAGCTGTTGTTGAAAGATTCGGCGGAGTCGTTCCTGAGACACTCGAAGAGCTTACGACGCTTCCCGGAGTCGGCGTGAAGACGGCATCGCTCGTTCTGATCAAGGCCTTCGACAAGTACGAAATCTGCGTTGATACCCATGTCCACCGCATCTCCAACATGTGGGGGCTCGTTTCAACGAGAACGCCCGAAGAGACGAGAACCGAACTCAAAAAAAATCTCCCGAAAAAATACTGGAAAGAGATAAATCAGGAACTTGTAACGCTCGGGCAGACGGTCTGCAAACCGACAAAACACGAATGCGGCAAATGCCCGCTGAAAGAGATCTGTCCGGCAGCCGATTTTTAGTCAACGGCGGCAAAAATTGCATAAAATCGTGTTTCTGCTATTAACCCCGCTATCATTGATTATGAGGTCGAAAAATGTCCGGTATTTTGAAAAAAGTTGTTTTTTTGTCAGTTTTTTTGCTGGTTTCAACACTTTTTGCGGCTGAAAACTATCACCTGGAGCTCTATTCGTTGAGCGGCAAACTGCTTTCAACCGAAGATATGATGCAAAAGTCTGCTGCGAAGTATCTTATTGTCGATTTTTTCTCGCTGGTTTGCGAGCCGTGCAAGAAATCTCTTCCCAAGTGGGATAAATTCTACGCGGAAAACAGGGGCAAGGGATTTGAATTCCTTCTTGTTTCTCTCCCGGCGCAGGGGGACAGAAAGAAGGTCGAGAAGGATCTTAAAAGGTACTTCAAAGAGCACAGATTCGGTTTCGATGTCACTTTTGACAAGTATTCAGTTTTCGGCAAAAAGTTCGGAGCCGTTGAAAAATCAGGCGATGTCAAACTTCCGATGATATTTGTTCTTGACAGATCCGGCAATATCCTCTTTAAAGCCGAATCTTACGACGAAGCAATGTTAAAAATCAAAAATCTTAAGTAAATCAGTCTGTTATCTGTTCGATGATTTCGTCGACTGCCTTTGATATACCAATCCCGCGTGCTTCATCGGCACTGTATGCCGCACCTTTGCTTTCGATGTTCCAGCGGTTTATCGTCTCTTTTGTGAGAAGGTTGAAGAGCTCTGCGTTGAGTTGTATAACTGAATAAAATTCTCCGTTGTATTCTTCTGCTTTAGCTTCTCTGATCTCTATTTTCAGCAGGAATGCTTTGTGGGAAGCGGCAAATACTTTGTCAACATCTTCGGCGTCTTCAAAGTCGATTTTCTGATTGAGTTTTATCCCTTTTTGGTTGAAAACAGGAAATAGAGCTCTGATTTTGTCGGCACTTTCACGAAGCTCAGAATTTAAAGCCCATACGCCGAAGCCGTCAACTTCGATCTGTATCCTTGCAAGCTCAGTCTTCGGAATTGCAACCAGAACGTATGCGTCATATCCTCTGCCGTTGCGTTCTGTGTACTTATCCTTGATGTGATAATTTTTTACTTCTATCTGTTTACCTGTTACAGAGCTTTTTACGCCGATCGCATACGAATATTCGCCGTTTTTCTCGACTTCGTGCGAATCGAACTCGCTCTTTACCGAAACTCCGAAAGAGTTGCTGACTTTAAAAAAAGCGTTCTGTCTGGCAAGCGTCAGGGCATCTTCTTCGGATTTTGCATTGCTGGAATCGCCAATGAAAAAGACAGTGTCGGATTTTTCGATTTTCTCAGCGACATTTGTCCATTCGGGACGGTTGACGCTGCTACGGACCGGTCTGCTGTCAGAGCTCTGTTCTGCACTCCCGCAGCTGACAAAAAATGTAAGGACCGTACAAATAGCGGTCAAAACAGAAAATGAATGTTTCATTTGAGTCCTCTTGTTTTTTGGTTTTTTACAATCTTATTACTTCTGCTTCAGAATCTTGATATCTAGGCATACAATCGCCTATTTGAGCGCCGATGTATGTCGGATCGGAAATCATATACTTCTTTCCGTCCAGATCGAAGTAGGAACCGAAAATATCGTCGTTTCCGAAGCTGACAGCTGTCGCTAAATGCTGCGGATAGCGAATAAGCACGACATCGAGACCAAGGAGTTCTCTTACCAGTATCGCAAACAGAATCGAACGGTCTTCGCAGTCTGAATACGGATAATAGAAAGTCTCGTCGCCGAAGAGCGGTCTCTCATAGCCGAACTGTTCCTGATCAGTCTTGTATTCGAAGGCAGTCTGCACGAAATTCATAAGGATGTTGGCTGCATCAAGCTTGGTCTTGCCGTTGATCTGAGCTCTGAGAGCCGGATAGAGGGAGTTCTTTATTCCTTCACTCAAAGAAGCACGGACATAGTCGCCCCAGTTGCCGCTGACAGGATAGTTGTTGTAGAAGTCGATCAGATTTTTATTGGTGACGACCTCTGCAAATGTATCCTGATACCTTCTTGACTGGAAGATTTTTTCAGATCC
>JAGAAT010000133.1 GCA_017615095.1 bacterium | reverse complement strand
CGTCATTGTTCAGAGAGCTGAAAAATCCTGAGAAATACATAATAGTTCCAGCCACATCTTCAGAAAACAGAAGATACATTCCATTGGGATTTTTAGGATACGATACAATTCCGACAAATTCGGCGGTAATCATTCCAGATGCAGGACAATATGAATTCGGCATTTTGACAAGTTCTGTACATATGGCTTGGATGCGCGCAGTTGCAGGCAGGCTTGAAATGCGATACCGCTATTCGAAAGACATCGTTTACAACAATTTCCCTTGGCCGAACCTCTCCGACTGCTGCACAGCCACCTCTCCTAAAAGGCGAGGCAAGGAATATAGAGATAAAATCGAAGAGACAGCTCAGGCAATCCTTGATGCAAGGGCAAAATATCCCGATTCCTCGCTTGCAGATCTTTACGATGAAACACTGATGCCGCCTGAACTTCGCAAAGCTCACAAAGAAAACGACAAGGCGGTCATGCAGGCTTACGGCTTCGACCCAAAAATGACAGAAGCCGAAATCGTGACTGAGCTGTTCAAAATGTATGAAAACCTTTGCAGGAGAAAGTGAATGGCTGATAAGAAAAAAAACAAAATTCTGGCTCTGTTTTTTGTCCTTTTGTCGGTAGCTCTGGCAGCTATTTTTATTTTTGTTAAGGAGTCGCGAGAGGAAGATTTGCCGGAGGGGCTTAAACAAGAATTGTCGTCGAAATTGGACTCTTCTGTGACATTTATTGCCGGAGAATATGAAAAGCAGAAACTCTTTGATTTGTATATGTGCAGTGAAGACCATTCAAAATGTGTGTCGAGTGCCTTTTCAACCTTTACTTCTGTCGAGACCCATCACTCCATGCACGATATGCCGAAGCTCTGGCGAACATCAAATCATACTACGGCTTTGCCTTTTGACACCTTTAGAGTGCATCCCATCGGGACGCCGGTGCTCTGAAGGCACAGGTGAATGCTGTTCCGGAATGCCCTGCATCGACGGGTACTGCTACTGACCGGGCTCCTCTGCCTCTATTTTTTCTTGGAAAATATTGCCTTTTCCGATTTCTGATTATAACCAAACGGGATTTTTGATCTTGGAGGGACGATGCTTAATTCAATCAAGACTGGTGTGCTTTTTGTCGCGATGAGCGTGCTTTTGGTCGTTGTCGGCGGTGCAGTAGGAGGCGAGCACGGCGCGATTTTGATGTTCGTGATTTCGCTTGCGATGAACCTTTTCAACTATTTTTTCTGCGATAAGCTTGTGATCCGGGCTTACGGCGCGAGAAGGGCTGATCCGGCTCAGTACGGCTGGCTCTACAAAATCCTGGAGGATCTCTCGAACAGGGCGCAGCTTGCGAAGATCCCCGACCTTTACATCGTTCCGATGCAGGAGCCGAACGCCTTTGCGACCGGCAGAAACGAGAAAAAGGCTGTAGTTGCCGTTACCGAGGGGCTTTTGAATACTCTGACGCAGGATGAGATAGCCGGTGTCATCGGTCACGAGATCGGTCACATCAAGCACCGCGACATACTGCTTCAAACCTTTGTTGCGGCAATGGCTTCGGCGGTTATGACGATTGCGCGTATCGCCCAGTGGAGTGCGATTTTCGGCGGCGGGCGTTCTTCCAGCCGCGACGGCGGGAATATATTCAGCCTTCTGGCAACGATAATTTTCGCTCCGCTTGCCGCAGCCTTGATCCAGGCTGGCATCAGCCGTTCGCGGGAATACATGGCGGACAGCTACAGCAAGGAGCTTCTCGGAACTCCCGAACCTTTGATAAACGGGCTTTACAGGCTCCACAACCAGCCGAGAAAGGCGATAAGCGGTTCAGAATTCGCGTCGGCAACGGCTCACATGTGGATCTATCCGCCGAAACTTTCAGGTTTTGCAAATCTGTTTTCGACCCATCCGTCACTCGAGGACAGGGTCAGAAACCTCGAAAAGAATTAGTCTAAAATTCGATTCTCAACCCGTCTGTAGCCGGGAGGGTGCCATCGGGCAGAAGAGCCAGCGTTTCTTCGTAGTCGAAGGTGTGGTTCATGTGTGTGAGGTATGCCCGGTCCGGCGATATTTTATCAATAAATTCAATAACCTGGTTTAGATTGAAGTGGCGCGGGTGCACCTTGTGTACAGTTGCCGCGATTGCCAGAGTTTTGACTCCGGCTAGTTTTCGGAACTCACTCTCCTCGATCGAGCTGATGTCGGCGACCAGCGCAAAATCTCCTATCCTCAGGCTGCTGACGACCATCTCTCCGTGCATGTGGCGGATCGGAACGATGTGGAGATTTTCCAGATCGACCGGCGTTCCGTCGAGAATTATCGGGCGGAGGAAGGGGCGCGTCAGGTACTCGTTTTCAAAAAAGAGATATGGATAGCGTGTCGCCGCGATTTCGTAGGTTTCGCGGTTCAGAAAGAAGGGCAGCGGCGTTCCGTTGCGGAAGGAAGCCATCCTCAGGTCGTCGATCCCCGACAAATGGTCGCTGTGCGGGTGGGTGAGCCAGGCTCCGGTGATGTGGTCGACGCCCGATTTCAGAAGCTGCTGACGCATCTCGAATGGAAAGTCGACCTGTAAAACAGTCTCTTTCTCGATTATCGTGATCGAAAAACGGGTCCTTTTGTTGCGGGGATCTTTCAGGGAGCAGACTTCACAGTCGCAGAAAAGCTGCGGTACGCCCGTAGATGAGCCTGTTCCGTTGAAAATTACCGACGTCATTTGAAAAACTTCTGATAAAGCAGTTCGAAAAAGTCTTTAATCGAAATATCGTCCATCCACTTTTGGATCCTCGTAAGTTCGTTGAGATAGAATGTGTTGCTTTCAGCCAGCTGCCTGACCTTTTTCTCAAGTTCGGAGATCCTCTTTTCCATGCGTGCAATCGTTTCGTCTGCCGGTATGACCGGGACTTCCGCAGGTTTTTCCGCGTTTCTTTCAGGCTCCGGGGCAGGTTCCTCTGCCTTTTGAACCGGTTCAGCTTCCGGCTCAGGCGTCTTGATCTCAGGTTCCTCAGGCTGCTCCTGCACCTCATCGGGCCCGAATCCGAGCATCGCTTCCGAAATCTCCTGCTGTGAAGTCGAAGCCTCCGGCTGCCGTGCTGGAGCTGTATCGGCCGCTTTCTGCTGCGTCATGTTCTGCTTCAAAAGCTCGATTTTGTTTTCGGACTCCTGCTTGGTCAGCATTTCTACATACTCGTAATCCTGGGCATAGTAGACCATGTTGTCGAGTTCGTCCCTGATGCCGAATATACATGTGACCTCTTTTTTCCTGGCGAGACACTGCGTAAAATCGTTCTCTGCGCTGAGAAGCACGCAGTTGAAGCTGCGGATCACATCGTTGTTCCCGCAGACAACGCAGAAGTAGGGCTGCGGCACGTTACGGTTTACGAAATATATCCCCAGGATCGAAGTCCCGCCGGGCAGATTGTCAAGGTAGAGGGTGAGATGGATCTTCATCTCGCCGTCCTTCAGGGTCGTTTTCGCCGAGTAGGGGAATTTGCTGAAAAACTCGTTTTCTTTTGAGTGGCGCGAGTTTCCCTGCTCTGCGTCCGCTCTGCTGCCCTGCGTCTGCGGCGATGCATCTTCAGGAGTGCTGATTATCTTCATCAGTCTGGACGTGCTCTTTTTCGGATCTATGTTGTTGCCGATGCAGAAGCTTACCAGACTGTTTTTCTTTTCTCGTATGTAGGTGTTCGCACTCTCCTGATTGAAGGTCATTTTGTGGTCGTTGTCTATCGAAAAGTCGATATTCCCCATCAGATAGGGGAGCATCGATTCGTCGGATAGGTAAAAAAGCATGTTCGAGCACTCGCGATCCAGCTTTTTGAACCAGTTGCGGTACTCCGGCTGCCGGAACCTCTGTGCCATCGTGTAGAATGTCATCGATGCGAAATCGAGAATGACAGCCCCTTCGCATTTTGACTGGTCGGGCTGTTGGACAAGTGTATCTACGACCTTTGCGACGCTGGAGATGTCGCCTTCAAGAATATCGTTTTCGGTTATCTGGATCCGTGTCATTGTACTGCTCCTTTCTGCTTGCGTTTATGTGCGTTGTAGGCAAGCATCGCGAAAATTGTCAAAACGCCGAAAGATGAAATAACGACCCAGATCATCCACGGCCTGTAGGTGTCCCAGAGGATCTGATTCAAAGCGTACTGGTCAAGACCGGTGATCTCCTGCAGGTAGGGGAAGAAATTGAATGTCTCGAGGTTGATCTTGTCGAGTGTCTCCGGCAGAAGGTTGTCGGGATTTGCCGACTTATAGTTTGCAACGACCGACGAAAGGGTCTCGATCGGGATCTTTTTGACCTCGAGCAGATAGCTCTTCGTGATGTGGATCTTGTTCGCCATTGCATCGTAAAGCGGTCCCGAAACGGCATTGCCGACGATCCAGCCGAGTGCAAACGGAATGTTTGAAAGCCCCATGTAGAGCGCCTTTTTGTCGGCAGGCGCATTGACACCGATATATTCGCTGAACTTGGGTGAACAGGTCATTTCACCGAGGCTGAAGAGCGCGATGCAGAGAGCTGTTACAGTTCCAGCCATCGTGATCCCGGCCGAGAAGAAGGCGATAGTCGTGATGAAGATACCGACGGTTATAGCCACGAGTCTCGGGAATTTGCCGGTGACCATGCTCCACGGAACTACGAACATGACGATGCACAGCGAGTTGATGTTGATGAACTGCTCAGCCTTGACACTGCCGTGGTCAGTCATAAAGGCAGGCATGACCTGAGCCAGGTTCCGGCTGTCTGTCCACTGATCGATGAAGTTCGGGAAGAGATCCCAAAGCTGCATGAACATCAGCCAGAAGCCGCTGAAAATGACGAGGAAAATCATGAAATCGGTATCCTTCAAGGCAGTCAGAGTGTCGTCGAGAGCCTTTTTCGCAGACTTCGATTTTTTGACCTTGTCGGGCTCCTTGAAGAGGAAGATCGCAGGCAGGTAGTTGAGAGCCGTGACAGCTGCCGCCGCGTAGAAGACGTAGCTCCAGGTGTATCCGTCCGTCGCGTTCCCGCGCAGACCGCTTGCCAGCAGCGGAGCCAGCAGACCTCCGATGTTGACGACCCAGTAGAAGATCCCGTAGCCGAGCGAGCTGTTCTCTTCGGTTACGGAGCTTGCGACAGTTCCCTGTATCGGCGGTTTGAAGATCGCGGTCCCCGTTCCGACCGCGATACCAGCGACCATCATGCTCCAGAAGCCGGTGGCATTCGCCATCAGGATGTAGCCGAAAGTATTCATCGCAAAGGCAGTGTAGAGACTCCGTTTGTAGCCGAAATTGTCCGTGAAAGAGCCGCTGAACATCGGGATCAGGCTCTGACACGCAGCCCAGACGCTGTAGATAAGCCCCTTTTCCGTGAATGTCAGACCAAGACCGTGCTTATCGGCGGTCGCGACCATCCAAAGCGGCAGGACCGCTCTGACAGCGAAAAAGGCAAGCCTTTCGAACATCTCCATAATGTTCGAGATCCAGAAATTCCGTTGAAAACCGACGACTTGGGACTTAAAACTCATCTTTCACCTCTCTATGCGACAAACAGGGTCAGATAGTAGCGATTTTGACGCATCGTAGCAATAAAAAAGTTAGGTCAAATTGCTCTGCGGAATCAACCTGAATCTCGTTTTTTTGAGATTTTTGTGCGGATCGTGGTCTTCAGTAGCTAAAAAAAAGCCGTCCCGAAGGACGGCCAGCCAAAAAAGGAGGAACTAACCTCTCTTTTTCTTCATGTTTTTTCTGCGTCTTCTCTCCGCTTCCTCTTTTTTGAGGCGGTTACGAACTGACGGCGGCTCGTAGTGACGACGTTTTTTGATCTCCTTGTAAAGCCCTTCAAGAGCCATTTTTTTCTTCAGGATCTTTATCGCCTTTTCCAAGTCGTCGGTTACATAAACCTCTAAAGGAGCGATGATCTTCTGTCTACGCATGTTTGTTTCACCACCTTTCCAGCTTCGGATTTGTAAATTAACATGAAGCGGCGGGATTATAGGGAAAAATCGGATTTTGTCAATTTTAACGGCGGTTTCGGCTGCGCAAGAAGTCAGAATGCGACCAGTTCGAGATGCTGGGGAATTTGCCCTTGTCTTTCTCTGAAAACTCAGTAAAATCCGTTGCTTATTAATGTCTGTTGAATGCGTGCATGAAGAGGATGCGCGTTCATTAGGGAGATAAAATGAAAAAGCTAATATTTTTAATAATTTTTCTTTTTTGTTTGTGTGTTTTTGCCAATGGCGGAGCTGTATTTGACAGCAAGCTCGGTTCTACCGGCAATCTTACCTTCGTTAAAAAAGCCAATCTCCAGCTTTTAAAAGAAGATCTGAAAATAAAAATCGACGGCGAAAAGGCTCATTTTCAGGTCAGATATACTTTTCAGAATACTGGAGGCGATACAAAAATACACTTTGCTTTTCCGATGGAAACGGAAATATCTGATTTCGTGATACCTGATAAAAAAGTAAAAAAT
>JAGAAT010000132.1 GCA_017615095.1 bacterium | reverse complement strand
GGCTTCAAGCATCCGTCGTACCTCGAATGCGCCCTCACCGCTCAGGAAAACGGCGCAGACTTTCTGATCTGCCACCCGCGCCTCAGGACAGAGATGTTCAGCGGCGTGAGCGATTTTTCGGTCTCGGTCGAGCTTGCGGAAAAGCTTGATATCCCCGTCATCCACTCTGGCGACATCCATTCGCCGGACGACTTGAAATTTTTTGAAAATTCAAATATTTACGGCATCATGGTCGGACGTGCGGCATTGGGGAGGCCCTGGATCTTCGACGAGCTGAAGGGCAAAACCGTCACAGAGGATAGAAAACGCGGAATGATGCGCAGGCACTTTCAGTTCTACCTCGACCTGAACGACAAGTTCGGGCACACGATGATAAGGCGCCACGCGGCGTGGTATTCGACAGGAAAAACCGGAAGCGCTGAGTTCAGGAATTCGGTTTTCTCGCCCGCGAACGACATCGGCGAAGTGGTAAAAATGATCAATAAATTTTTCGGATTGGACCTTTGAAAAAAATACTTGGAGACAGTGAAAGCGCAAAGGCGATGCGCCAGTTCCTGCGTGAAGCAGTGCCGGAAAAAAGTTACCTGATCGGCGGAGAATACGGCACAGGCAAGGGCTTTCTGGCAAAGCAGCTCGCCCAAAAACTGAAAAAGGATGAGGAAAAATCGATCGTCCGCGTCAAAACCGAAAGCGATTTCAGAAAGCGCGGCTCGATTTTCACGACCGAAAGGCGCGACCTCTTTGAAATCGGCAAAAACCGTTTCTCAGCATCGCTCTGGCTTGCCCCGCTTCGGGAGAGGACCGAGGATCTGGCTGCCCTGATCGGCTTTTTCGCCAAGGACAGCGAGTTCGCCGACGAGCTCTTCCAAAACGACAAAATGGCACTTCTGACAGCATACTGGTGGCCCTACAACATCCACGAGCTGAAGCGCGTCATCACAACGAAGGAGGGGTTCAAACTTCTGCCTCACGCAAACATCGACCGTGTCCTTCAGCACTTCAGCGCACCGGAGCTGATAGAAAAAAAGCTGGAGGAGTTCTGGAAACACTTCGGTCAGTCGGCTGAGTCCAGCAACATCTACCGCCTCTTCATGGAGTCGCTGGAAAAGGTCTTCGTCAAGTCCGCGCTAGACCACTGCGACGGCTCGATCGGGAGGACAGCGAAGCTTCTGGACATCCACAGGAACACTCTTACGAACAAGCTGCAAAAGCTGGGTATCTGCGATGAAGAGAGTATACCCGATAGTTAACCTCGACCGCGGTGAAGAGCTCCGAGAGGAGTTCGTCCGCTGGCTTTTTTCATTTGATCCGCGCTGGCTCCAGATCAGGATGAAGAACTCCCCGCACAAAGAGCTTGTCAGCTGCGCACAAAGGCTGATAGAACTCAGAGATGCCGCCGGAGTCGCGACCAGGATCATCGTCAACGACTCGATAGATGCCGCTCTGGAGGCTGGTGCCGACGGTGTACATCTCGGTCAGGAGGATCTCTCGGAGCTTGGCGGCAAAAGGCTTCCGAAAGGGCTCGAGATCGGTATTTCCACCCATAATCTTGAGCAGGTGAGAGTCGCGAACAGGCTGGATATCGCCTACATCGGCTTCGGTCCGGTCTTCAAAACATCGACCAAGGATACCAAAAACCGTGAGGTCTTTCCGATCGCGAAGGAGGCAGCTGCGCTTTCGACTCACCCGATCGTCTTCATCGGCGGACTGGATCTTGAAAACATCGCCTCGCTGCCGCAGGGCGACAGCATTTTTTACGCCGCGATTTCCGCACTTGAAGCGGAGTTCCTTAAAATACAATAAAAATAAAGTTGCAAAACAGGAAAAAAAATATTAGCTTCTCCGGCTTTTTGGCTTGAGAACTAGTGCCAGATTTTTTTACAGGAGGATAAAATGGCTGATTACAAAAAAAGCTCGCTGCGCAACATCTGCATAGCAGGACACGGAACATCCGGAAAGACGACACTTGTCGAATCTCTTCTTTTCAATTCCGGCGTTATCAACAGACAGGGTACCGTTGAGGACAAAAACACTGTTTCCGACTTCACCGAGGAGGAGAAAAACAGAGGAATCTCCATCTCCGCATCGATCGAAACGGTAGAATACAGAGACAAACTCATCACCTTTATCGATACTCCGGGATTTTTCGATTTTGCAGGCGAACTTGCATCGACAATGCCCTTCTGTGAAGCGGCTCTTCTGACAGTCAAGGGTTCGACCGGCATCGACGCCGGAACGCAGAAGGCTTTCGCTCTGGCGAAGAAGCTCGGCAAATCGATCGCTTTCTTCGTAAATGAAGTCGACAGGGACAACGTCAAGATCGAAAGTGCTTTCGAAAGCATCGCAAACGACCTCGAGATCCCGCTTGCACCCATCACCTTCCCGGCTGAGACAGGTCAGAACGCCGATTCAGTCATCAACATTTTTACAGGCAAACTCATAAAATATGCAAACGGCAAGAGAGCCGGCGAGAGCGAGATCCCCGCTCAGTACGCTGACAAAGTCCAGGAATTGAAGGAAAAACTTACCGAAGCAGTTGCAGAGAGCGATGACACGCTCATGGAAAAATATTTCAGCGAGGGCGCTCTCTCCGACGAAGAGATCAACGTAGGTCTTCACAAAGCCTTCTCCGCAGGAACGATCTACCCGGTATTCTTCGGCGCTCCGAACAAGGGCATCGGCATCGACTGCATCCTTGACTCCGTAGTCGATTTCTTCCCGTCACCAGAATCCAAGAACATCGCGAAGTTCTCCGAGGGCGAGATCGACATGAACGACGAATCGGTAACGAAAGGTATCATTTTCAAGGTCAACTCGATCCCGCAGTTCGGCGAAGTTTACGCATTCAAACTTCTCCAGGGATCGCTTGCAGAGGGTGCTGACCTTTACAATCTGTCGAACAGCGGCGCCGAGAAATTCGGTCAGCTTTTCTACGCAAGAGGCAAGGACAGAGTCGCTTTGAAAAACGTAGTTGCTGGTCAGATCGCAGTCACAGTCAAACTCAAAAACAGCAAGACAGGCGACCAGTTCAGCGACAACAAGGCTGCAACGCCATATCCTTTTGCACTCATCGACTGGCCTGAGGCGATCGTACGCGGCGCATTCACCGGCGCATCCAAAGAGGATACCGACAAAGTCGCTGCTGCGATCAAAAAGATGCAGATCGAAGACGCATCATTCAAGATGGTCAACGACCCCGAGCTCAAACAGCTCTTCGTTGACGGTCTCGGCGAGCTTCACCTTGAAGTCATCGCAAAGAAAATCAAGAACCAGTTCGGTCTCGATGTCCAGATACTTGAACCGAGGATCCCGTACCGCGAGACGATCAAGGGAACTGCCGAAGCACGTTACCGCCACAAAAAACAGTCCGGCGGTTCAGGCGAGTTCGCAGAGGTCAACATCGTCCTCGAGCCGAATCAGGACAGCGAATTCGAGTTCGTTGACGCGATCGTCGGCGGCGTAATCTCCAACAGATTCATACCCGCAGTCGAGAAGGGAATCCGCGAGATCCTTGCAGAAGGCGTCCTTTCGGGCTGCAAATTCATCAACTGCAAAGTAACGCTCAACGACGGTAAGGAGCATCCGGTAGACAGTAAGGAAGTCGCATTCAAGAAGGCAGCTCAGATGGCTTTCAAAGATGCAGTCAAACGTGCCAACCCGATCATCCTTGAACCCATCTACAACCTGATCGTCACCGTTCCGACAGAGTTCGCAGGCGACATCATGGGCGACATCTCCAGCCGCCGCGGCAGACCGCAGGGCATGGAGAGTGAGGGCAAGAACACAGTCGTCAAGGCTCTCATCCCGCTCAAAGAGATCCACGGATATTCGACACAGCTCCGTTCGATGACAAACGGCCGCGGAACATACACCATTTCGTTCGACCACTACGAGCAGGTCCCGGGCGACGTCCAGAAGAAGATCATCGAAGATTACGAAGCTTCCAAGGAAAAAGAGCAGTAGCGCAGCAAACGCCCCCTCAATACAGGCCGGGCTCCCCTTAACCTGGGGAGTCCGGTTTTTTATTTTCAATCAACTCTATGAAAGTATTATGATTTTCTGTTTACCAGATGATAGTCCCTCTGCGCAGTCGGATAGATTATCATATCCGAAATATTGACGTGCGGAGGTCTTGTGACGACGTAAAGTACTGCATCGGCGATGTCTTCCGCGTGGAGCGGCTCATAGCCTTCGTAGACCTTGTCCGAGCGCGCCTGGTCGCCCTCGAATCTGACCATGCTGAACTCTGTTTCGACCGCGCCGGGATCGATCGTCGTGACACGCAGCGATGTTTTGAGAAGATCTTTTCTGAGGCCGTTCGTGATCGCGTTGACAGCGTGTTTTGTCGCACAGTAGACCGTGCCGCCGGGATATGTTCCGCGTCCTGCGATAGAACCGATGTTTACGATGTGGCCTTTGTCGCGCTCGACCATCCCGGGAAGGAGCGCCTTCGTGACATAGAGCAGACCTTTGACGTTCGTGTCGATCATCTGCTCCCAGTCGGAGATTTTGTTTTCGTAAAGCGGGGTCATATCCTTCGCAAGACCGGCGTTATTGACTAAAATCTCAATATTTCTGAACTCTTCAGGAAGTTCTGCGAAAAATTTTTCGACATCTTTCTGATTTCTTACATCAAGGACTCCGCCGAAACATTTTATTTCGTATTTGTCACTTAAATACTGCGAAAAATCTTTGATCTTATCCTCTCTTCTTGCAGAAATGACAAGGTTGCAGCCGGCTTCCGCCAATGCCTCGGCGACCGCAGCGCCGATCCCGGAACTTGCACCTGTTACACATGCGGTTTTACCAGAAATATCGAACATCTCACACCTCGAAAAAAGTTTATAAACAACAAAAACGCGCAGATTATACTCAAAATCCAATATTTTTCGAAAGAACTTTTTTTAAGGAAATTCGTGCATTTTTCCGCAATGATTGTAATATACTGCATCTTTTATCTGACCCGACGGAGGTCGGCATGAAAAAACTTCTTCTTTTACTTACAGCTTTGATATTTCTTGCCGTTTCGTGCGGCGGGTCGAAAAATGCGGAAAGCGATGCGGCGCAGGATGCTGATGCAGTGGTTAATGACAGAGAGAACAGTTCGGGCGAAAAGAGCGATCACGACATCTCTTTTTTTATCGATCCATGCGACCCCAATCCCTGCTCGGAAATAGAACACTCCTCAGGAGAATGCACGCCGGAAGCTCACGGCAACTACTCCTGCGGGTGCATCGAAGAGTATTTCTGGGACAACGGGAATTGCGTGAATCCGTGTGAAGATGTCTCTTGCGGACAGTTTGCCCACGCATCAGGCGAATGTAAACCGCAAAGCGCGCTCACATTTTCATGCGACTGCGACGAAGATTACTTCTGGGGTCATCCAGGCTGCAAAAAGATCGCCTTTCCAAATATATGCACAGGTCAGACAGAGTGTTTCAACAAGGACGGCATAATCAACTGTCCGGCGCCCGGAGAACCTTTTTACGGACAGGATGCTCAGTATGCCGGGCTCGGGAACTGCATAGAAGAGAGCTTTTCTCAGAAGAGCCATCTCGGCGACGGTTTCAAGATGGAAAACACAGTTTTCGACAACAACCTGAAAATCGAGTGGACAGCTGAAATTTCAGGAGAGAAATGCTCCTGGTACGATGCTGAAAAATACTGCGACGAACTTGAATATGCGGGTCACGACGACTGGCGCCTCCCAACTGCGCAGGAGCTTTATTATTCCAATGCCAGAGGGAAGGCGGATCTGTGGTCTTCGGACGATGATGCCGGAGACGATTCCAAGGCGTGGATCTTAAACACAGGCAAGGAGTGGGAAATCCGTAATAAAAACCCGAGTTCATGGGCTGAAGTCTATGTGCAGTGCGTCCGCGGTAACAGGATCGGTGCCGGTATTTCGTTCAACAAGACCGGCAGGATCAAAGAGGAGATCGCATTCGACTATGAAAACGGCCTCGCATGGCAGCTCAACGGCAAAGCCTCGCTGTCGATGACAGATGCCCTTGCATATTGCGAGACCTCTTCATACAGCGGTTTTTCGGACTGGAGACTGCCGAACATCAACGAGCTGGCATCGCTTGTAAACCATGCGAAATCTTTGCCTGCGACCGATCTGCCGGTGCATCTGGTACAGAATGTTTCATGGTCATCCACAACGATACCCTACACAAAAGCCAGGGTGGCGGATTTCAAGGCGGGAGAGCTCGGCAGCATCGGAAAAGAGAATAGTAAATGGGCAAATATCCTGTGCGTCAGAAACGAGCCGTGCAAAGAGGGCTGGTTTTGGAACGGCGGGAAGTGTGTTCTCTCTCCCTGCGCAGAGGGACCTTGCAAAAACATTGAACATTCAGACGGAACATGTTACCTGAACGATTTTGAAAGCTATTTCTGCGGCTGTGCCGAAGGATATTTCTGGGACGGCGGGAAATGCGTGGATCCGTGCGATCCCGATCCGTGCAGGAACGACGAAAATTCGACAGGAGAGTGCACTGCCGTCAGCTTCGATTTTTACAACTGCGGCTGTGCTGAAGGTTACTTCTGGAACGGCAAAAAGTGCGTAAACCCGTGCGACGGCGTTTCATGCAGCGAGCTTGAACACGGTGCCGGAGAATGCAGAACTGGCAGCGCTTTCAATTATTCATGCGGCTGCGTTGAAGGATACTGGTGGTGGGGGAAAGAGAAAGGCTGCACCGCTAGAAAACCGGCAGCTGTAAATGTCTGCACCGGTCAGAACAGGTGTTTTGACAACGAAAAAGAGATCGCATGTCCCGCCGAAGGAGAGAATTTCTTCGGTCAGGACGCGCAGTATGCAAGGCTCGGAGTCTGTGCGCCCCTGAGTTTCTCGGTCAACGGTGATGTTCCTAATGAACCGGTGGTCATCGACAACAACACCGGCAATATGTGGCAGAGAAAGATCCCGCCTGTAGAGGAGCTTTACGTTGAAGATGTCTGGCATTATTGCGAAGATCTCGTTTACGGTGGTTATGACGACTGGGGGCTTCCGTCGATGGAAGACTTCATGACCATCGCCGATTACGGCAGATACGATCCGGCAGTCGATACAGAATATTTTCCGCTCAGCGGTTCATTCTGGACCTCAACAATGGAAAGCCGCGCCGATATGGGCGGCTGGTATGTTATGTTAATGGACTATTACACGATATTTGATTTTACGATACCCTCTGCATCTTCCGTTATGGCATACTACGCAGATCAGGGGTTTCTTAACACGACAGAGAAATATCCTCACTCATTCAGCATCATGTGCATCAGAGCGGCAGGCACGTCGACCTACAAATATTCTTTTACCTCGGAGGCTTTCGGAGAAAAAGTTGTCTGGAACAACGACAATGATCTGATTTTTGCGAAAACAGGCAATACACAAACATGGCAGGAAGCTTTGAAATACTGTTCGGAGCTGAATTATGCAGGAATTTCCGACTGGAGAGTGCCGAATGTCAAAGAGCTGACTTTCAACTCTTTCGGAGGAGCAAGATCATCGACAACAAAGTTGGCAGACCAGACTTCCGACTACTCTCACCTGCCCTACGATCTGTCAGCAAAAGAGGATAAATTTGCAGCGACCTTATGTGTTGCAAACGATCCCTGCGAAGATGGAAAATTCTGGAACGGCAAAAAGTGCGCAAAAAACCCGTGTGCCGGAAATCCTTGCCTCTCATTCTCCCATTCCGACGGATCATGCAAAGTTATGGACGAAGATAATTTCGCCTGCGGCTGCATTGATGACTACTACTTCTGGAATTACGACAGTAAGGAGTGTGTCAGATCCTGTTACAACAACCCCTGCTATTATGATGAAAATTCTGATTACGAATGCTATCCCGATGAAGACAACGGCTACAGATGCGGCTGCAAGGCACATTTTTCATGGGATCCGGTAAACCGGAAATGCTTCTTTGACTGCAACTTAAATCCGTGCAAGAACATGGAACACAGTGACGGGCAGTGCCATGAAAACGGAAACGACGGATCCTACTGCGGCTGCGTTGAAGGATACGCATGGTTTCCACACGCCTGCCTCGAAGACCTCTGCAACCCGAACCCCTGTGAAAACATGGCCAATTCATATGGAACATGCGAGCAGAAATACTACCAAACCAACAAGGGCTACGAGATCTATTACCGCTGCAACTGTCTGGAAGATTACTATTGGGACACAAAATACGAAGAATGCAGGAAATGCCATCCCGGTGTCTGCTGAAACCGGAGAAATTTATTGGAAAACCGTTAAACCCGCGATATTTCAGCTGTAATTTCAACATGTTAATGAAAACCGTCGTTTTCCGAGATTTACCAATAGTTTTTTTCACACTGCAAACCTAGCAAGTTCCTATTCGAAATTTTGGCGACCTTACGCAAAAATTTCAGTTATCTTTACGAAAAGCATATTGGATTTGTTCATGTTGAATTTTCTCCGAATTTCCTAAAATACACTGTTTTTTATTTATTTGTTGTCGCAGGAGATCCTCATGAAAAAACTCCTTCTTTTCTTTATCACGCTGATATTTTTAGCTGTTTCATGCGGCGGATCAAAACAAAACGGAAACGATGCTGACGTTCTGCCGGATGAAGATGCCACGGATGCTGATGAAAACAAAGAAGATGAAGACGACAGCTCCGGACCTTTTTTCGTCAATATTTGTACCGGAGAGACTAAATGTTACGACAGCGAAAAGGAGATAAACTGTCCCAAAGAGGATAAAGATTTTTACGGTCAGGATGCTAACTTCGCAAAACTCGGGAAGTGTGTTCCGCGAAGAATTTCCCGACATCATTCTGATTTCTGACGTCGAGAACGCCGCCGAAACATTTCACTTCGTATTTGTCACTTAAATACTGCGAAAACTCTCTGATTTTCTCCTCGCGTCTCGCAGAAATGACAAGGTTGCAGCCGGCTTCCGCCAGCGCTTCGGCGATCGCTGCGCCTATTCCTGAATGAACTTGCACCCGTAACACATGCGGTTTTTCCTGAAATATCGAACATTTTCCACCTCAAAAGAAGTTTATAAACAGACAAAATCGCGGTGATTATACCCGAATTTTCAGAAATTTCGACAGAACTTTTGCAATGGTCAGATAAGTTTCAAAGCGGCAGGGGCGTTTTCGACAGGAACGGTCTCAGTTTCACCGGTTTTAGTGTCTAGCGAACGAAGGAAAGTATCTGCCTGGATATCGATAAAGTAGTAGATTTTTCCGGTTGCGCGACTGTAGTCGATCGGGTTCGCGGCAAAGGCATTTACTGCATCGGGCTCGATTTCGGTGACCTTGCCTTCAGACGGGACATAGCGCAGGAGCTTGTTTATCCAGCGGTCACGGTTGTTCGAAAAAATGATGTAAAAATCGCCGTTATCGGCAATGGAGAGGTCAACAAAATCGCCGTCGAGAAGGTTGTTTTCTTCTGTCGATTCCTTCAGGACGATCTCTGACTCGCGGCTCTCCAGATCGAAGCGGATCAGCGCCCCGTCGCGCTTCTGCCACTTGCCGGTCGCCAGGAAATAGCAGTGATCCCTGTCGAATCCCGGATTGTATTCGATCTTGCTCACGATGTTTTTCGTCGGGACTTCGACAAGCTCGGTCTCAAGCGTTTCAAGGTCAACGACTGCAAGCTCGCTCTTCGTCGAATACCACTGGTCGTTGAGGTGCTGGAGCACGACGTAAAGCCTCTCTCCGATTATCCGCATCTTTGCCGGATTCGGCGACGGATCTTCCGTCAGAACAAGTTCGGAAAGTCCGTCATTTTCAAGGAGAAAGAGTGAATTCGTGTTGAGAGCGGAGATGAAAAGCCGGTCGCGCTTTGCGTCGTATGCCGCATCCTGAAGGTTCGTCATAGCCTCAGAAACTGCGACTGTCCCGGCAGGCGAATAGCCGCCGTCAGCCGGAGAAAAGAGGTAGATATCGTCCGAATAGTAGCGCTCGACAGCAGCGAATCCGTCGCGCCAAAGAGCAAGATTGGGGTCGGTACCCGTCTCACTGCCGATGCCGGTCTCAAGCGGGATCTCCCGCAGATCCGATATATTTTCACCGATCGCGTAGTAGACCTTCCCACTGTACGGTACCTCGTAGCCGCCGATCATCACGACCGCCAGATCATGCGGTCCGGCAGGCTCGTCTGGAAGCCCGGCATCGCCGTCAAAAGGCTCTGCGTCACCGTCAGCCGGCTCAGTATCGCCGTCAGGCTGCTCAGGAATATCGGCATCAGACACCGTTCCCGGCTGATCTTCATCAACGACCCAAGCATCAACATCGACCGTACCCTCCATATCCGGCAGATCAGGCAGCAGAGCCTCCTCGCAGGAAAGCAGAAAGAGCGGGACTAAAAGCGCAAAAACAGTTTTTTTCCACATTTTTTCCTCCACAAATCAGCGGTTTCAAACCACAAAGCCAAAAGAGTGTCAAAAAAAAGCCGCTTTTTTGCATAAAATTATTGTTTGACTAAAATCGGTTGCTTTATTCTTGCTTTTGGTGGGTGTCATGCGTTTTTTTACTGCTTTCTTAGTCTCAGCGCTGTTTGCAATGGTGCTTATGGTCTCATGCGGAGATTCCGGAGACCCCAACCCGGAACACTCGGGTCTTGCGGGCTTCACCGTTGAATTCGACAAAAGTTTCGACATCGGTTCGGAAGAGAACCGGACTCCGGAAAGCCGTGAGATCCGGGACGGAAAAATCATCGCGAAAATCAACGTCACGGCGATCGGCTACGACAAAAAAAGGCTTGAAAACTACAACGGAACAGTCGAGATCCGTCTGCTTTACGGAACGAACCGCGGAATCTTCCGCACCAATCTTGAAAACGGTCTGCTCCTTGGACATGAGGTGGAGATGCTCAACTGTCTCGACAAAGACCGCGTCGTAGTTCAGGAGGTCGTGAACCTGAATCCCGAAGGCAGCAGTCCAGACTACGTCAAGACAGGCAAGCTGGGAGTTTCGCCTGAATTTTACGCTGAAAACCCGTCGATCGTCGCGATCCAGGGCACGATCTCGGGCGGCAAGGGTTCTCCAAGCAGCTTCAGCAAGCGGAATCTGACGCTCCGCGGTCAGACTATGGTCGTTACCGCCGTAATCGAGGGCGGATTCTACCTCACGCAGGTCGGTGCAACGGAATATGCTTCGCTCTACCTCTACTCGCACTCGACCCCGTTTGTCGAAGACGACAGCGACGTAGTCACACTGCCGGTCGGAACACTCGTCGAGAGTGCGAACGGCTCTATTTCCGAGTTCTTCGGCTACACTGAGATGAGCTTTCCGACATACACGCCTGTCTACGAGGAAAAAGACGGTAAAAAAACCATAAAAGTCGACATTTCGCTCATCCCGGACCCGATAGACGTTACCTCGCTTTTGTCGAATGACAATGAGATGGAAAAGTACGAAGCGTCGATAGTCACAGTCAAAGACGTAGCGGTCTCAAATTTCAACGAACACGACTCCGCATTTACGGAATATTCACAGTTCCCGCTCGCGGCAAAGTCCGGCGGGATCGTGCTGGCGCAGACAGTCTACACAGTTCCGTCGTTCAATCCTGTCGATGAGAAGCACGACACTCACCGGTTCAACTTCACCGGTATTCTGAAACAGCACACCAGTGCGCGGCCGTCGACATGGATCATCGTTCCGCGCAATGAAAAAGATATTGAATGCTTGAATTGTAAACAATAGTGAGGCTTGCAATGAAAAAGATAACTTCCATTTTTATGCTGCTTTTTTTGAGTTTAGCACTTGCAGCGCAGGAGGCTCAGGAGCCGGAAGCAGGACAAGCGGCCGAAAATCCGGAAACTGCCGCTGCCGCAGCTGACGAGACGGTACCCGCACAGAACGACAGCGACAAGATCGTGATGTCGAAAGAGGAGCTCTCGAACCTTATCCGCCAGACGGTAGATGAAGAGCTCGCGAAACGCGACGCCGAAGCTAAAAAAGCCGAGGATGCCCGCAAAGCCGATGAGGCTCAAAAGGCTGAAGAGGCTCAAAAGTCCGATGCCGAAAAACCGGCTGAAGAGGCTGTAAAAGATGAAAAAAAGGCTGAGCCCGAAGAAAAATACGAAGGAAACGGTCTCATTCAGACAAGCTACACAAAGAGCAGCATCTCCTTCATCATGGGCGATGACAACCTTCGCGACAATTCGCAGTATTCACCGAAATGGGATATAGGCTCGCGCTACGAATATGAAGATTTCGCAGACAGGGTCTACGGATACTCCAACAACGTAAAAAGTTCGACGAAGCTCTCCCTTTTCCACGAAGAGAAGGGCTTTCTCCCATACCTGACCGCAAGGATGTCGCTTTCCTTCGCGATGTACAACTCAGTAGATTCGCTTTCCGACAAGCTGATCACTTCGCTCAAGGAGGACAGATCCTTCCTCGAGATCGACTTCCGCCACCCGTCGAAAAACAGGTTCAACATCACGCTCTACCCGTATAACGCTGACAACATCGCGATAGGTACATTCCGCGGACTCAGATGGGGCGCTAATGCTTCTGTATGGCCTCAGAGCGACTCTTCGCCGGTGCCTGGTTTCCAGGTCCTTTACGGTTACAGTGATCTTTCGGTATATTTCGGCTTCAAGGCTCACGCGCAGTCGAAAACCGACAAGCTTTCGACCGAAATCGTTCCCAAGGAGACGGTTTACGGATTTTTCGGAGGTCTCACCTACAACGCGAAACGCATCAACAACACCGAGCACAATATCAAAGCAAGCATCCAGGGAGCTTTCATCGATAAGGGCGACAACGTGAACATCGCCGAATACCTGCTCAAAAACGGCAGCGACGACTCGATAATCTCCTACGGTATCGACGCATTCATCGACTACAACTACGGTTCAAGGTTCGGTGACCCGCTCGGGATAAACTCGTACGCTGACGGGACATGGGTCTCGCCGGATTACACCTCGGATTTCTCCTGGAGGCTCCGTGCAGAATACCTCTTCCAGAACGAGAGACTTCAGAATGCCGATTACCTCTCCGTTCAGGCAGATGAAAACGCGACTTCGATCACAGACGACTATATCGGACACGGTGCAGCCGTTGACCTCGGTTTCCGCTGGAAAGGGCTCCGCGCACTCTTCATGTACAGCTTCAGGAACCTCGCCTTCATGTCATTCGACGCACCCGGCGTGACACCATGGAACACCATCCCGAAGGATGCAGACCAAAGCCCGGAACACCTCTTCATGCTCACAGCCGACTACTTCTTCTACAACTTCTGGCTCGGAGCGAGCTTCGGTTACAAGATCCCGGCGACCTACACGGTCTACGATGCGAACGGTCACAAAAACACGATGGTCATCCGCGAAAGGCTTTCGACAGACGCCGTCAGCGACGCATTCGACAGGACGCGTGAAATGCTTCCGACCGGAGAAAGCGCATCGAATATCTACTTCATCAAGGCAAACCTCAAGTACCAGTTCAGCGACTCCTTCACGGCGATGCTGGAGTACGGCTACACCTACGACCACAACCGCCAGAAGATGGTTGCACAGGAGGACGGGACATACAAAAGCGAATTCGACGATGACAATGTGACTCATATCCACTCGCTCATGTTCCTTGTCGAGGGAAGATTCTGATTTTAACTGATTTCGGAGATAATTTATGGTTCAGGTAGACAAGATCCTCAAAGAAATCAACCTAAAGCTGGTTTACTACGGGGCAGGCTTATCGGGAAAAACGACAAATGTCGAGTACATCTACAACCACACGCTTCCCGAGATCCGCGGCAAGCTGGTTTCGATAAAGACAGACACAGACAGAACGCTCTTCTTCGACTTTCTGCCGCTTGATCTGGGGACGATCCGCGGCATGAAGCTGCGTATCCACCTCTACTCGGTAGCAGGTCAGGTCTTCTACGATGCATCGAGGAAGCTCGTCCTGAGCGGCTGCGACGGCATCGTTTTCGTCGTCGATTCTCAGAAAGAGTGCATGAACGCAAATCTTGAGAGCATGGAGAACCTCAAGCAGAACATGCTTCTGAACTCGCTTACGCTCAGCAAGACCCCGCTTGTTCTGCAGTACAACAAAAGCGACCTCCAGAATATCCTTCAGCCGGCTGAACTACGCGAAATTTTCAACCCCAAGCAGCTTTACCCCGAATTTTTCGCTACCGCATCGAAGGGGATCGGTGTTTTCGACACCTTCAAGTGCCTCGTAAAGAATGTTATAAGAACGACAAAGTTCTAAAATGGATAAAATCACACTGAGAGAAAAATTCACCTACTTCTTCTTTGACAAAAAGGGGTGGATCCCGCTGATGGTCCTCGCGCTCTTCATCTTCCTGCTGAAGGCCGCGCCGACCGTAATGACTATCCTGATCCTCTCCTTCTTCATCGCCTACGCAATCGAGCCTCTGGTCAACTTCTTCTCATCCAAAGTGAAGCTGCCGAGAGCGATAATGACGGCTTTCGTCCTCTTTCTGCTCGTTTTCGCAGGGTTGCTGCTCGGTCTCATCATCGTGCCGGGTATAATCGAACAGCTCATGCGTTTTGAATGGAGCGCAAGCATCGCATCGCTCTGGGACTGGATCAACGAACAGGCGGCGAGGTTCGATATCGACCTCCAGCAATACTACAAAAAAGAGGAGCTTCTAAGCATCGTCGAATCGCACGGTCAGGAGATATTTTCGTCGGCATCCTCGGTTCTGGGGAGCCTCGTTAAGCAGACGTTTTCACTCGTTTCGCTCGCTCTAGACCTGCTCATCCTGGTGGTCGTGACCTTCTTCATCAGCTCGCGCTACTCGGAGATGAAGGCTAAAATAGCTCAGTTTATCCCGCCGGATAAGAAAAAAAGCGTTGACTTCTGGATCGATAAAATAGACCGCGTCCTTGCAGGCTTCATCCGCGGGCAGCTGCTCGTCTGCTTCATTCTGGGCTCGCTCTACGCGCTCGGTCTGACGATAGCCGGCATCGAAAACGCATTCAGCCTCGGAATGATGATCGGGATACTCTGTTTCGTCCCGTACGTCGGACTCTTCACCGGGATCTCGGTGACGCTTGTTCTCGCGGCGCTCACCTCGGGAGCTTTCGCCGCCCTCAAAGTCCTCATCGTCTTCGTGACGATCCAGATCTGTGATACGATCTTCATCACCCCGAACATCGTCGGAAAGAAGGTCGGGATGCACCCCGTCCTTGTTATCATCGCTATCTTCGGAAGTGCCGAAATAGGCGGTATCCTCGGCGTCCTGATAGCCGTTCCGACATTCGCGATCATCTGTCTGGTCGCTTCGGAAATAGCAAAAAAATATAAGGATTCAGAATTTTTCAAAGGCGAGAGCCTTGTAAAAACCGAAGAAAAACCGCACCTTTAATCGGATTCGTTTTCAGTTTCCGGCTTTTCGAAAACCGCCCAGAACTTATCGATAACGGCGTTGGAAAGCCTTTTGTTCGCGTGACGCAGACGGATGCCAAGCTCCTCCTTAGTCTTCGGACGCTTCACCGCCAGATCAGTAACGACCTGTTTTTGCAGAAAGAAACCGACAGGTATATTCAACGACCTGGCGATCTCGTCGCGCAGCTTCCAGAGTGCCGCCGCATACTTTTTTTCGCTACGGCTGAGCGTAGACCAGTAGGGAGGACGGTGAACTTTATCGATCCTGGTGTTTGCGCGGGACTTTGCGCACATCCTTTTGAATTCCTCTATGCTGACATTCGGATTTTTTTCGATGAACTCGGCACTTATACGCCTCTTCAGTTCTATCAGATAGCGGACATCCAAAAGTGCGTACTCCAGATTTCCCGGGTTGATCGGACGCTTAAGCCAGTTGGTGCGCTGATTCTTTTTCTTGTTTATTTCGACAACGGTCCCCAGGTAGTTTTCGATCATTTTGTAAAGATTCCCGCTGAATCCGACCCGTCCGGCAAACGAAAACAAATCAAAGACATTGGCAATTTCAAAATGATATAATTTTTTAACAATAGAGCTGTCCCCCCTGGCATCGAACCAGACCTTTTCGACTGGATGCTCGAAAAAACGGCGCAGCCCCTCCAGTGTAACCTCTCTGCTCAGCGGATCGATGATATAAAAATCGGTACCGTCATAAATCTGGATCAGCCCCAAATGGATCCCGTAGCTGTGAAAATTGCAGTCGTATTCGGTATCGACGGCGATCTCGCCGAGCTCTGCCCACCCTGCGCAGCACTCCCCGATCTGAGCATCGCTCTCTATTTTGAAATATGATCCGATGGTTTCCGACTTCAGCCTTGTCCGCTGCAACGCAGTCTGGGTATCGCTATCTGAAGACGTACACATACCCGGAATCCTCGATCCTGCTCTTTTCCCATGTGAATTTCGATATCGCGTGTGCAGCCTTGAATTCAGCCAGAAGATCATTGACGGCAAGCGGCAGGACAGCACCGAATTTAGAATGGATCCCCTTTCCAGTAATAATTTTCAACATCGAAATATTCAGGCGGAACATATCGCGGACAGCCGATTTCACAAGGTCCTCAGCCTCCTCCTTCAAGAGCCCGTGGAGGTCGATCTCCTTGATTTTCGGTTTTCTGAAAAGCTCCTTCTGAGCCTCGGGTGACGACTCCTTTTCGTGCAGATGGATATCGAAGTCGATGTCGGAATATTCGTCCAGAAGAGAGGCGAAATCCTCTCCAGGTTCAGCCGTTTTCTTCTCCGAGCGGCAGAAAAGCCTCTCGAACTCACCCGGGTCGATATCGGTCAATTTATTGGATTTTTTTGACATTTTTCTCCTAAAGTCTCTTTCCGAGGTGCAGTCTTTCGGAAAGGATATTAAAAAAGTTCCGTTTCGGATTGACAACAGTTTCGAGCGGGACCGGATTTTTGCGTATAACCACTACATCGTTTTCAAAAACCTCGATCGTATTGTTCCCGTCACATGTCAGGACGCCCTTCTCGCACTCCTTGGCAGTGACACGGATCTCGCCTTCGGCAGGCACGACGATCGGACGGTGCGTCAGAGCATGGGGAGAGATCGCGTTGATGACAAAAGCCGCGTCAGTCGGATAGATGATCGGTCCGTTGCAGGAGAGGTTGTAGGCAGTCGACCCGGTCGGAGTGGCGACGATCAGTCCGTCACCCTTCCAGAACGGCATCTCCTCGCTGTCGTACTCGATACCGAGAAGGAGCATCGGGTTCCGCATGTCGCGGTGGATCGTCACCTCGTTCAACGCCGTAGAACGAAAGATTTCGGCTTCTGAGCGAAAAACCGAGACATCCATCATCATCCGCTCTCTCACGCCGAAATTGCCTCTTAAAA
Source organism: bacterium (assembly GCA_017615095.1). GTDB lineage: Bacteria > UBP6 > UBA1177 > UBA1177 > UBA1177 > UBA1177. The sequence continues at coordinate 2,763 of JAGAAT010000132.1, read as the reverse complement.
CAGAAGCGATCTGTTCCCGCTCATCCGGATTGATCTCCGCCAGGAAACCGAGATGACCGACATTTATGCCGGCGATCGGTATCCGGTGTGCAAAGGCAATAGCCGCGCATGAGAGGAATGTCCCGTCACCGCCGACAGCAACAGCCAGAGTCTCCGAATTTATCTTCCCCACCTCCTCCGTGACCGCGATGCCGGATTTTCCGCACTCTCCGATGATGAAATCCCGTATCTCAGCCTGCTCCGAAACACGTTTGCCGTCGTTGCGGAAATACAGGAAAACATTTGAAATTTTATTTGATCTCATTCTTCCTCAGCTCATATTTCATGCCGCAGCGCGGACACTCGACAGTCACCGTCCTGTTCTTTTCGAACAAAAAGTCCCTGTCAGCTCTCGAAATCCCGGAAAAGACAGATGCGACGCGCTCCTTCGTGCAGCCGCACTTAAAAGTCAGAGGGATCCTGAAAAGATCGTCACATCCGCCGGTATCTTCATCCGGATACTTCAGCAGAAGCTCCTCGCCGGCACTCTCGATACGGTAGTCGGAAAAGCCGTTATCCCGCAGATGCCTGACAAAAAGATGCCTGATCGTCTCCTCCGAAGAGAGCTTTTCGATGCAGTCGAAGGTCGAAACCGAGTTCAGACCGAGCCTGCGTGAAACACTCTGAAGAGCCAGCCTGGGTGTTTTTTCATAATCCTTCGGCTCCCACGAATGCGACCTCGCGACAAAGCTCCGGGTCGATGCGTCAAAAGCCGCAAAGACCTTGCGACGGCTCTCAGGAAGTGAAAGCGTCCAGGCAAAAAGCCCGTCATCCGGCATAAACGCCATATAAACAGCACCTAATGAAATCAACAGTTTGACATCATCAAGCAGCTCTTTCGGGATCGTTTCGACAGGATGCGCCACATAAAAATCGAGAAACGCACCCATCAGATCGACCGTATTCACACTTGAATAGATGATCTCGCCGGAGCGGAGCCCTATCGTGACGCAGGGTTTAGCCATCACTCGACCCGCTTCTGCAGAACCATGTTGACGCGCCTGTTTTCAAGAGTAGGCGTGAATTTCATCCCGCCGTTGAGATCGCCCTTTTTGAACTCGATGATGTACTCCTTGCCTACCTCGAGCAGAAGCTCGGTACTCGTCATTTTGCCGGTGGATTCGCCGTCCAGATAGACTTCTGCACCGCCCGGATCAGAGAAAATCGTGACAGTGACCGTTTTGACATCAGGATCGATAAAAGAGAATTTGACTATCGCCAAAATGGCTACAAGACCAATAAAAATGCCGCTGCTCAGCAGTATCAGGAATGTGTTTTTCCTCTTTTTCTCGCTGTTCTCCTTGTGCTCGACCTCCTCCTGACTCTTTCTTTTCTGCTTCTGGTCAAGCTCTTCGAACTCGCCGATATCGTTGAACAGCTCCTCCATCAGATATTCCGTCTGAGCCTGCTCGATAAGCTTCGTGATCTTGATGAAGTGCGCAGGGAAGAGCTTTTTCACATAGGAGTAAAGCATCTCTTTAGAAGGGTCGAATTCAAGCGAATTGTAGACCTGCATGATATCTTCGCGCATCTCGGCTGCTGTCGAATAGCGCAGATCCGGATCCTTGGCAAGAGCCTTCGTAACGATTGCGCTCAAACGCGGATCTATATCCGGCAAAAGCCACTCGATCGGTGTAACCTCCGAATTGGCAATGGCGTTTATGATCGCCGCATCGCTCTCCAGCTGTTTGAAAAGCGGTTTTCCCGTCAGCATCTCGTAAAGTATTATACCGACCGAAAATAAATCGCTCCGGCGGTCGACCTGCTCCTCCCTGCACTGTTCAGGGGAAAGGTAGGCGTAAGTCCCGCGGATGCCTGCCGACTGCTTCGCCCCCTTTGAACCGGCGCGTGTCTGAGAGATGCCGAAATCCACGATTTTGATCTTTCCGTCGTAGGAGATCAGAATGTTGTTGGGATTCATATCCATGTGGACGATATTCAGCGGCTCGCCGTCCATTCCGCAGGCGTTGTGGGCATGTTCGAGCCCTGCAAGGACACCGAGCATGACCTCGAGCGTGAGACTGAGCGGCATCTTTTCACCCCTTTCAGAGAGTTTTTTCATGATCGAGCCGAGATCCTGCCCGAAAACGAACTCCATAGCGATGAAATACTGGTCGTCGAATTTGCCGAAATCATAGATTTTAACGATATTTTCGTGGTTCAGGTTGCAGATATTCTTCGCCTCGGCAAGAAACATCTCGATAAACAGAGGGTCTGCCGAATGCTGCTTTTTGATCTTCTTGATAGCTATCGGCATCGAGTTCGCGGGAGAATTGACGTGCTTGGCAAGAAAAATCTCAGCCATTCCGCCAGAAGCGACCTTTGAAACCAGCTGATAGTTGTCATACCGTTCAAGCATCCATAACCTCCACGCCGTACCGGAACTATATCGGAGCCAAAAAAGCTATAAGATTTTGTAGATTATTGCGGAAAAGACAAAAAAAATATTATGGAAAAATAAGCTGATTGAATTACTTGTTGATTTGTTCGATAACCAGCTTCGTAATGTCGTACTTGTCATCCGAATAGAGTGTCTGCTCCTTCGGAAGAACGATGTCGTAACCCTTTTGCAGAGCGATCTTCATCGCGATCTTCTTAACCTTCTCGACAAACTCTTCCTGAGCCTCGGCATCCTTCGCAGCAAGCTTTTTTTCCTCCTGCTGAGCCATTGCCTGGAGCTCGTAAGCCTTCTCCTGGTACTCCTCGATCATTGCCTGCTGAGCC
>JAGAAT010000131.1 GCA_017615095.1 bacterium | reverse complement strand
CTCTTCTCGACCAGGACCTACTCCTATTATGTGATAGCGCTCGCATTCTCTCTCACGCTTCTCGACTTTATTCCGGGCTACGCCTCATTCGTCGCAGAGATCCTTCCGGCAGGATGGGCGGGACCGCTGTCGGCCGACTGGATGATGAACGTCCTGGCTGTGCCCGTTTTCCGGGCGCTCTCCATCGGGATCGCGACGGGGCTTCTCTACTTCGCCGCAGACCACCTCTACTCCAACCTGTTTTCGAGGGATTAGACGATGAGCGGAAAAAGAATGAGAAACCTCTTCAAATCCGATATATCGTTTCCGGAGTGGGCTCTTGTCCTGCCGATAATGCTGGTGATCCTCTCCCGTTTCATCTTCTTCTCCGTGCTTGAGCCCGATGCAGAAACCGTAAAAAGCAGCCGGAGCGTGCCGCTGTACTCTCAGGACGCGATAAGCGGGCAGGTCAGACATTCGATTGATATCATTAAAGGAATACCACAGGATTCGCACGTTTTGATCCTTGTGAATTACGGGCCGGAGGCAAGATTCGAGCTCGAACCGGCGCTCTCCCTGCTGATAACGCACCTTGCGCAGAAAAACGTATCGATATCGTTCGTTTCGATGGCTCCGACAGGGATAGAGTCATCCTTCCTCGCTTCGGAGAGGGCTATCGAGCAGGGGAATATCGGAAAGGACAACTTTCTCTACAACCGCAACTACACCCATCTGGGCTATGCGGTCGGCGATTCGATCGCATCCTACATGGTAGCCAACGACTTCAGCGACTTTGCCGAAAGGGATATCTTCAACGCATCGACGAAAAAGCAGCTCGCGATGGAAAAAATCGACGACCTTTCCGACTACTCGATGATCTTCGAGTTTTCATCGCGCACCTTCGACGGCGTCCCGGCGATCGTCGCACTTTCGTTTTTCAGCAGCTCACCGATAAAGAAGACGGCATTCTGCACAACGGACATCGTTCCGGCATACATTCCGTTCAACGGGATATATCTCGACGGATTCATCGGCGGCTACAAGTCGATCTCGCAGTTCAAAAACCAGATACGGCCGTCCGAATTTGAAAGCAACTCGGACAAAATTTTCCGCTGGAGCCTGATATACATCCTGGTTCTGGTTCTCGTATCCTCTTTAACAAGCTTTGTCAGGGGCAGGAAGTAGATGAATATACTGAACAGCGTAAGCAACATCACGGCACTTGTACTGACATTGATCGTTTTTTCCGGTCTCTTCGGGAGGAACTTCCTTTTCCGCATAGCCGAATCGCTGCTGATCGGGATCTCCGCCGGCTACTTTGCCGCAGTTCTGCTCTTTTCGGTGCTGATACCGACCTTCGAATCGGCAGCTGACGACGGTCAGCCATGGCTGGTCATACCGATTTTACTGGGCTTCCTGCTCTTCCTGCCGCGAAATACGAACGGACCGTGGGCAAAGATCTCTGAGGCTGTTTACCTGCCGTCAGCCTTTATCCTTGTGATTTCGTTCGCACTGAACGCCCCGCTCTACTTCTCGGCATTCCTCCGCGAAATGGTCAGGGCATCCATCGTGCCGATGGTCTCTTACGGAGCGGACGGTTCGATCCGCTGGGACCTCACTATCAACGCGGTTCTGAGCGTCATCAGCGTCGTATCAGTCCTCTGGTTCCTGGTCGCAAGGCACAAGATCGGGAACCGCGCGGTCTACTCAGTCGGCGAGGTCGGACGCCTCTTCCTGCTGGCTGCTATCGGAAGCGTTTTCGGCTACGCCCTTGTCTCCCGCCTGATCTTGTTTATAGGAAGATTTAATGTTATCATACAGCTGATACTACAACTTACGTCATAGGTGCAGATATGAAAAAAAAGATCTTTACAGGTTTGATTTTACTCATCACTCTGGCTCTCAACGCCGATTTCTTCGGGACCCGTCTGAGTACCCTGGACCGTCCCTATTCGATCTCCCAGGGAGAGGTGACGTTTTACGCGCTCCGGGTGATAAAAAACAGCTATCTGGATAAGTCGAAGATCAAAATCGAAGACCTCTTTTCCGAGGCTTTGAACGCTATCCAGGAAGAGATCCCCGAGTCGGTACTCGCCTACGACAAGGCTGCAAAACGGGTAAATGTCCAAATTTACAACCAGACCTTCGCGATCCCGGTCAAACGGATGAAGGATATAATCGACATCGTGAACGTTCTGCGTCAGGTCTATGCACTTTTCGAAAAAAATTACATTCCCGAGCCTCCGCTTGAGATAAACGAGCTCGAATACATCGCCGTCAACGGCATCCTGAAGAAGCTCGACCCGCACTCATACGCATTCACTCCGCGTGATTTCGAGGAGTTCAACAACTCGACGGAGGGCAGCTTCGGCGGTCTCGGGATCGTCATCGGCAAAAACGACGACAACGAGCTCACGATCATCTCTCCGATACAGGGCACTCCCGCTACCAGAGCTGGTTTGGAGGCGAACGACGTCATCGTACAGATCAACGACGAATCGACGATAAACATGCCGCTCGACAAGGCGGTCGAAAGGATGCGCGGCGAGCCGGGTACCGATGTCACGATCAGGATCAGACGTGCCGGCATACCCGATCTTCTGACCTTCACGCTGACCCGCGAGATCATCAAAATCGAGTCAGTCCTTCCGGCAATGCCTAAACCCGGTATCGGCTACATAAACCTTTCAGGCTTCATGGGAAACACCTACGCGACCCTCGTTGACGAGATCGGCAAACTCAAAAAAGATGGCATGAAGGCTCTTGTTCTCGACATGCGCAACAACTCAGGCGGTCTTCTCTCGCAGGCGATCAAGATCAGCGACCTCTTTCTGGCAAAGGGTGAGATCGTCTCGACCGTCAGCGACGACGAGGACGAAACGAACGAAGCGCGACCGCAAAAGAGCGATATCCTGGACATCCCGATAATCGTGATGATCAACGAAGGCTCGGCGTCAGCAACAGAAATCGTCGCTGCGGCACTCAAAAAGAACAACCGTGCGACAGTCATCGGCAGAAAAAGCTTCGGGAAAGGCAGCGTCCAGAACCTGACTCCGCTCCCGCACGGCGGCGGACTCAAGTTCACGATCGCGCAGTACCTGACTCCCGGCAAGGTCTCCATCCAGTCGGTCGGGATCACACCGGATATAGAGCTGCGCCCCTCCTTCGTCCATTCCGACAAGCTTTCGCTCTTCAATTCCGGCGACCTCGCGCTGAAGGAGAGCGACCTCGAGGAGCACATCATCAGCCAGTACGCGCCGAAAAAACCCGAATTTCCGCGTGTCAGGATCAGATACTTCAAAGAGTACAAGGATATAAAGACTCTCCGAGAAGAGAGACGCAGGGAGAAACACGGCGAATTCAGGAGCGACGACGAAATAGATATTGCCGTTGAGATCGCCTCCGAGATGCTGAGCAGCAACATTTCTGCATTCCAGGCTGCCGAAAACATCAAGGATTCGCGCTGGAACGCCGTACTTGGCAAACTCAGGGAGTTCGGCATCGACTGGAAACCGGCGACATCGCTCAGGACACCCGACAAAAACTCGATCAAGGTAACAATGCTCAGCGACAAGCTCCTTGACGGCGGCAGGACGCACACGCTCACCTTCAAGGCTGAAGCCGAGGGCGAAGTCGAAAACCTTGTCGGGATCCTCGAATCCTCGATCCCCTACCTCAGAAACGTCGAGATCCCCTTCGGGACCTTCACGGGAAGCGTCGAAAGGTCTGTCAACGTCAAGCTGCCGGAGGCGATGCCGTGGCGCAGCGAAGAGGCGACCGTCAAACTCTATCTGAACTCTCCTGAGCCGAATAAGGAGTTCAAATCAGAAAAGATAACGCTCGAAACCAGACCAGTTGAACAGCCTGACCTCAAGATGAGCCTTCTCGCCGTCGAGACGAGCGGAAACCGCGACGGAGTCATCTCCGAAAACGAAGAGCTGAAGCTCAAGCTCGGCATCAAAAACGTCGGAAAGGGCGGGATCCTAGAGGGTAAGGCTCTCCTCATCAACAAGGCGAACTCCGAAGAGATCTTCATCACGAACGGAAATACATCGTTCACGCTGGAACCGGACAAATCGACGACAGCAGAATTTTCGGTCAAAATCAACAAATTCACCAGCGTTAAAAAGGGCAGAACGCCGAAGCTGATAGTCTCGATCTACGACTACAAAACCAAGTATGCGGCTGATTTTACGCTGGAGATCTCGCAAAAGGAGCCCACGTGCAGATTCGTCGAAAAACAGGCTCAGGTCCTTCTCGAAAAAGATGCGCCGCTCTTTGAGTCTGCTGAAATGAGGCAGAAGCTCGGCGTCATGTTTGAAAAAGGGACGAGAAAGGCTCTCGGCAGCTGCGGAGAGGCGACGCTCCTCGAAAACGGCTACTGGGTCTCGAACAGCTCGGTCACCGAAAACCCGGACGCTTCGGCAAAACAGGCGAAGTACGGCGTCTACTACCCGATCGCAATGCCGAAACTCAACTTCGACAAATCGCCCGTAACGACCGGTTCTGCCGCGATAAACGTTCAGTTCTCCGTCAGCAAAAGCGACGTAAGAGACGTATTCGCCTACCTGAACAACAAAAAAATCTTCTACAAACGGCTCACAGAGAGCGACAACGGCGAATTTTCTATCCCGGTAACGCTGACTAAACACGACAACAACATAACCGTAACGGCCGAAAACGCAGACAGGGAACGCAGAACGATCTCAACGAAGCACGTCATCTTCACCCAAGGCAAAAAGGAGAAGGATGAAGAGGCGGCTTACGAAGACGAGTAGCCTTAGAAAAGACCCGTTTTCCGATTTTGTCTTTTTTCCCCCTCACCCCCTTTAATTTATTTTGTTTTTAGGTACAATCCTGCGTTTTTTTAGTTTTTTTCTTGGAGATGAACTATGAAATTTTTCAAAAATCTGCTCACTTTGACAGCTGTTGCTGCTCTTTTCTTCTTCGTTTCATGCGGCGAAGAGGAGGATGACCCGATTGCTACCGATACCGGAGATTCCGTTTCGGATACCGGTTCTGCAGACACAGGTTCCGGCGGAGATACCGGCTCGGGCGACACCGGTTCAGGCGATACCGGATCGGGAGATACAGGCGGTGATTCAGGAAATTCAGGCCCGGACGGCGAACCTGACACCGGCGACTCGGACGAACCATTCGTCTGCCCGTGCGGAGCCGACGATCTTGACCCGGACGGCGACGGCATCCCGAACGGTGTTGAAGGCTGCGACGACTTTGACGGCGACGGTCTTCTGAACTGCATCGACAACGACAGCGACGGTGACGGCATTTCAGATAAAGATGAGTGCCCCGAGCTTCCTTGCAGAGATACCGACGGCGACGGTCTTCCGGATTATCTCGACCGTGACAGCGACAACGACGGTCTTTCCGACAAAAAGGAGAAGGAGGCCGGAACGGATCCTCTCAAAAAAGATACCGACGGCGACGGCTCCGACGACCTTGCCGAGATAGCTTACGGTTCAAGTCCGACCGACCCGGCAGACACGATCCCGGCTGGTATTTTCTACGTTGTCCTTCCCTACAACGCACCTGAAGACGTAACGAGGACGCTTTCTTTCTCCACAAAGATAGAAGCAGTTGATATCCTTATTATTTTTGACCGCAGTGCTTCAATGTCTACAGAGGCTTCCAACCTCAAGAAGGAGATCAAGACCGGTATCATCGATGCGATCGCAAGCAAGTACGATGACCAGGACTTTGCAGCTTACGGTCTGATGGGCTTCGGCTACTCGGAGCTCTACAAGCTTTATCAGCCGATGACTCTCGATATCGATGCTGTAAAGAATGCAGTCGATACTCTCGATGCAAACGAAGATGACGAAATGACGATCGAAGCGATCTATCAGGTTGCGACCGGCGAAGGTATCAAGGGAAAATATTACCATCAGGTCATGGGTCAGCAGATGCTGGCAAAGCAGGTAAACATCCCGAAGATGGACTGCACAGGCGAGCTCGGAACTATCGGCGGCGCCTGCTTCAGACAGAAGTCGATGCCAATCTTCATCACCATCACAGACGAAAAGTTTGCAGAGTGCCTGCTCGCAAGCGAGAGCACCGGGATGGGATGCAGATGGGAATGGGCAGACCCCGACGCTCACAGCAGGGCTGAGGCACTGGCTGCGATGGGCGGTATCGGCGCGAAATTCATCGGTATCGACTCCGGTTTCGACGACAACGGCAAAAAAACCGATCTCGCGAAGGATGATTTCGAGCTCTTCGCGCAGTACACCGGAAGCCTCAGAGCTGACGGCACGCCTTTCCTTTACCACACCGAAAATGCAGACGGAACCGGTATCGGCGGTCAGATCGGTGAAGCTGTCATCGCTCTTACGACCTGGATCGACATGGATGTCACGACCGGCAGTTTCAGCAACGAAAAGTGCGGAGAACGCAGTGCAGCCGATTTCGTGAAGTCCTCGAAGACACTCTCCTCGACACCGGAGATCGATCACGACGACACGACATTCTTCTCAGTCCCGCAGGATGCCGAAGTAACGTTCGATGTCCGTTTTTACAACGATTTCTGTGTAAACGGAACAGACAAGTGGGCTGAATACGAGGCTAACGTTTCGGTCCTCGGCAACGGCAGCTACCTTTCGAGCCGCCTTGTCCACGTTGTCGTTCCTGAATCGACCAACAAGTAATGATAGAGGTATAACTGATGAAACGCATTCTGATTTTCCTTCCGATTTTATCACTTCTCTTCATTCTGACCGCGTGCGGTGCAGAAGAGGATGATATCCCCTGCTTCGTACAGAGCGACTGTCCCGACGGATATACCTGCAATATGGCGCAGAACCTCTGCTTCAAAGACAGCACTGCTGACCACGGCGACGACAACGGCGACAGCGGCAACGACGGCGGAGACCACGGAGACAAGGATCCTGACGCTCCGGATACCGACGGCGATATCCCTAACGAAGAGGAGCACGGCTACTACGTCAACTGCACACCCGGCGACACCCAGCCCTGCTACGAAGGTCCGACCGGTACTTCAGGTGTCGGTATCTGCACAGCCGGCGTAAGGACTTGCGTCGAGGACGGAACCGACTGGAGCGAGTGCGTCGGTCAGGTACTCCCGCGCCGAGAGATCTGCAGCAACGGTATCGACGAGGATTGCGACGGACAGGATATGACTCCCGAAAACGCGATCGATCTCGACGGAGACGGCTACACCTACTGCGACGGCGACTGCTGTGAAACCGGCTGGGAAAGCGATGCGCCAGGTTGCCGCGGCAACGACTCACCCGAAAGGATGAATCCCGGCGCATACGAGTTCACCGACAACTCGATCGACGACAACTGCAACGGCGAGATCGACGAGGTCGAGGTCTGCGACCAGGGTCTCACACTTCAGGAGGGCGACTACACAGGCAACGCCGAGAAACTTGCAAAGGCAATGGGTATCTGCCGCGGTCTCGTTTCGGCAGACATCACTCTTGCCGGCACCCCTGCGACCGAGTCCATCGACAGCAACCCGGAGGCGTGCAACTCATCCGGCAACAACGGTCAGTCATACACCTACCAGAAGAGCGACCGTCCGAGCCTCGAGCGTCCGCACTACGACTCGACCGCAAAAACCTATGAGGTCCCGGAGATCTTCGGAAGCGCTATGCACCCCAACGAGGGCACAAGGCTTGCAGTCCTTTCGACCGGTCAGTGGAATTCCCCTACCCAGAACGCACAGTGCGCTACTATCGGCGCAGGCGACATGCAGACGGCAAGCACCGTTCCTGAGGACTGGATGAACATGATGCCGAACTGCGATATTCCGAAGGCGCCCTCTTGCGGCGGCACGGCTATGCAGGACGGTCTCACGAACCAGTGTGCCGGAAAGGCGATCCCGGTAGTCCAGGATCCGATCATGCTGACGCTCAACCTCAAGGTCCCGGCAAACGCAAACGCTTTTGAATTCAAGCTCTTCTTCATGTCGATAGAGTTCCCGTCAACAGTCTGCTCGGACAACAACTACAACGACTTCTTCATCGCTCTGCTTGATTCGAAATACAATGAAAAGAACCCCGGCGCAGAGTTTATGAACCCGTACGACAAGAACCTCGCGAAAGACGAGCTCGGCAATCCGGTCGGCGTAGACCTTGCCCCGGCAGGGCTCTTCAAGGCGTGCAATCCTTCCTGCAACTCGACCAACAAATGGAACTCCTGCACAGGCGACAGCGTGCTTGCAGGCACAGGTTTCGGATCGGGCGGTTCGGGATTTATCGCATGTCAGGAGGCTCACGGCGGAACAGGCTGGCTCACAGTCACGGGCAACGTCGTTCCTGAAGAGGAGATCACCCTCAGGCTTGCGCTCTGGGAGCAGGGCGAAGTCAGCTACGGTCCCGACCACTCATGGGATTCGACAGTCGTCCTCGACGGCTTCAAGTGGCTGCCCCGTCCCGGCAAAGCTGGTGTTTCCGACAAATAAAATCAAGGTCTGATCATTATTTCTCACAAAACTTCAAGGATCTGAGGCATGATAAAATCAAAGCTTGCGATACCTTATCTTCACGACCACCACAACCACTTCACCCTCTACGCGGGGATGTACGGCTCACTATGTCTGAAGGAGGTTCGCGACAAAGACAATGCATTGGAATTACTCAAAAAACTCCCAGACAACGGATTAAATACCGCATATGCATGGAACAGCGGCTTTTACACCTTCACGAAGTCGGAACTGAACTCGCTTCCGCCCGTCCTGATAGTGAACCTCTCTCTCCACGGCTTTATCCTGAACGATGCCGCGAAGAGGATCCTAGAGCCGCAATATCCTGAAATAATTAGAAATTTTGAAAACTCAGAGTGGCGTGAAGCCCATGTCAACGAACTCCTGCTCTTCTTCGTAAAGATCATGCCGCACTCAATAGAGTCGATGTGTGCCTTTGCAGAGGATCTGCGAACAAAATTCGGCATTTACGAAATCGAAGACATGCTTCTGCCTTCGGCTGAGATGTTTGAGATGATCCAGAATTCGCCGCTTCGCGAAAGAGTCACGTTCTGGGCGGACTACGAAACCTTCAAGACTCTCCCGGACGGGATCAGACGGCAGCTCCACGGTGTCAAACTATTTGCCGACGGAGCCAACGGCTCGAAGACTTCGGCGATCAGCGAACCCTTCCTAGACGGCTCGACCGGTATCCTGAACTACACCGAAGAGCGCCTTTTCGAAATTTTTGAGGAGTGCGCCGCTATCTCGAACGGGATCGCCGTCCACACACTCGGAGATCTCGCTTCGAAACAGGTCGCGGATGTCACCGAAAGACTCAGAAGGCACAACTCCGACATTCCGGTACGGATCGAGCACGCCCAGTTCATAGACGAGCAGACGGCACGCAGAGCAAAAGATCTGGGTATCGTCCTCTCGATGCAGCCGAACTTCAGCGAAGACTCTGTCATCTACCGGGACAGGCTGAGCGAGCGGTTTCTGCGTGCAAACAACCCATTCAGGATGCTTATCGACAACGTCGGCTTCAAGCCCGGCACAGACCTCCTTTTCGGCTCGGACGGAATGCCGCACGGGATCAGGTTTGCGCTTTCGCAGGCGCTTTTCCCGCCGTACATAGGGCAAAAACTGACCATTTCCGAACTTGTCGCAGGCTATGCTGCCGAAGCAGACTGCGGTCTCTTTGAAATCGATGCAGACGAGGTGCTCAAATGAAAAAATCAAGAGTTATCAGACTTGGCAGAGAACTGATCGGAGGCGACAATCCGCCGCTCATCCAGACGATGATCACAACCCCGCTGACTTCACCGGAAAAGGCGGTCGACGAGGCTGACTACGCACTTGACCTGGGTTGCCGCGTCGTCAGGACGGCATTCAAGGACAAGGCTGAAACCCAAGGCTTGGAGAAGCTCGTAAAGAGTTTCCGGGGCGAAATAATCGCTGATATCCATTTTGACTACAGGCTTGCACTCGCGGCGATAGAGTGCGGAGTGAGCGGGATCCGCTTCAACCCTGGAAATATCGGCTCATCCGACCGCGTAGACGCCATCATCGAAGCCGCAGGGAAACGTCCTGAACTCGCAATCAGGATCGGCGTGAACGGAGGCTCGCTCGACAAAAAGATCCTCAGCAAATACAACGGCATAACTTGGGAAGGTCTGGCTGAGAGCTCGATCTTCTGGGCAAAATACCTTGAAGAACGCGGATACTTCAACTTCAAAATTTCGGCAAAATCGTCAAATGTCCGCGAAACTGTCGCTGCGTGCAGAAAAATCAGGGAGCTCAGCGACGCTCCGCTTCACGTCGGGATCACCGAGGCTGGCGGTGGGAAGCACGGGATCATCAAGGGAACGGCAGGGATAGCGATACTGCTCTCGGAACACCTGGCAGACACCTTCAGGGTAAGCCTGACAGCCGGTATCGACGAAGAGATCAGGACTGCCAACATGATTCTGAAGTCGCTCGATCTCCTCGAAAACGGTATAGAGATCGTGAGCTGCCCCACCTGCGGAAGGACCCACGGAAAGGTCATCGAGTACTACAACCGCCTCGAAAACTGGCTCGACGGCAAGCACTGGTGGCTCCTGCCGAGGCTCAAAGTCGCCGTCATGGGCTGTGAGGTGAACGGTCCCGGCGAGGCAAAGGATGCCGATCTCGGTATGGCTCTCGGCAAGGATTGCGCCATCTACTTTGAACATGGTGAAATAATTAAGAAATTTGACGATCAGGACAAAGCTTTCGAATATCTGACGGACAGAATCAGAGAGATAGAAAAGATCAGTTAGCCCTCCTTTTTTAGGGACTCCAGAATATTTTCAGCGATTTCTCTAGTTATTCCAGATGTTTGCATCAATTCTTCGACAGAAGCTTCCGAGATCTTCTGCAAGGTCCCGAACCTTTCGAGAAGCGCAAGCTCCCGCTTGAGTCCGACACCCCTGACCTCGGCAAGCCGTGATGTCAGCTTGTTCTTCCGAAGTTCGCGGTTGTAGGTTATCGAAAAGCGGTGGCTCTCGTCACGGATCGACTTCAAGGTGAGCGCAAAGATGGAATCCTGAAGCACGAGCTCGTTGCCGAATTTATCCAGAAGAAGCTCCATGCCCTTGATTTTCTTACGGTCTTTAATGATACCGGCGATCGGCAGAAAGCCCTGAAGTATCGAATCGACAGATGAGATCTGCCCCGCTCCGCCATCGATCAGAAGGAGCGAAGGCTTCTCGAAATCGCCAGCCTGCCAGTGTTTAAGAAGCCTTGAAGCGACCTCTCTGAGCGATCCGAAATCGTCGACACCGCTCACGGTTTTTATTTTGAACTTCTTATACTTTTTTCTCACGAACCGCCCGTTCTCCCACCAGACGGCACCGCAGACAGAGTATTCGCCGTAGAGCGTCGAGATATCGATACAACATACAGAAGAGACCTCCGTCTGCAAAAATTCGGACAAGATACTCAATGTTTTTGCAGTCTTGCCTGTTTCGCTGAGATAGACTTTCACGCTCTGTTCAAGGTTAGCCTCAAGCATCCTGCGGATATCACCTCCGACAGCTCCGATTTTTTTGAAGCTTTTGCCCAAAAGCGTTGAAATCTGCTCAGCCCCTACGACATTCGGAAAGATGTTCAGCCTCTCCGGGAGATGGTTGCCTAAAGCGGAATAGAAAGAGACCAAAAAGACAGGTATCCAGATATCAAGCGTCGGAAATTCGCCGTTTACATTCAATGATTTCAGATAGATAAGCTTGCCGTCAGCATATCTAGCAACTGCCGCGAAGAGGACATCACCGTGCTGCCTGAAGCAGAGACAGTCGTCAACTCCGCTACCCGAAAATTCAACGCTGTACCTCTTCTGCATCTCGGGAAGCAGGAGCAGAAGATCACGAAGCTTCGCCGCGTTTTCAAAGTTCAGTGCGTTCGCGCTTGCCTCGATTTTTTCTTTAATGATCCCTGAAAGTTCGCGCCATTTTTTACCCTGAAGGACATCTATCACGCTCTTCAGATTCTTCATGTACTGCTCAGATGTGATCTTTCCCATACACGGACCCGGGCAGAGACCGATCTGGTAGTTTATGCAGCCTTTCGGACGCCTGTCGTTGCAGTATTTCAGCGGATAGAGCACCTGCAAGAGGCTCTTCAGCGAATTCATAAGCCCGACCTGAGTGAACGGACCGCGGACGAACTGCATCTTTTTGGTTATCTGCCGCGTCACGATGAGGCGAGGGAACTCCTCGTCGGTTATCGCGAGGTACGGATAGGTCTTATCGTCCTTCAGCTCAACGTTGAAGAAGGGCTGCCTCGCCTTTATCAGCAGGTTTTCAAGGATCAAAGCCTCTGTCTCGGAGTTCGCGATGATGATCTCCACGCTCACAGCCATCGCCATCAAAGCACCGATCATAGCACGGCTGTCAGTCCTGAAAACATACTGAGAGACTCTTGCGCGGAGGTTTTTTGCCTTTCCGATGTAGATGACTCTGCCTTCGTTATCCTTGAAAAGATAGACTCCCGGCTTTTCCGGAAGATTCAAAAGAAGATCATCATCAATGGTATAGGAATTCCCGCTGTTCAAAGCATCAACCGAAAAAATATCAAGGGGGAGAAAATGGCGACCCCAGGCGGATTCGAACCGCCGTTGGTGACGTGAGAGGCCACTGTCCTAACCACTAGACGATGGGGTCAAAAAGTGGATCCCGAACAAGGATTCGAACCTTGATTGACGGAGCCAGAATCCGTAGTCCTGCCATTGGACGATCCGGGATCACTATTTGTATATGCGGGCGTAGACCTTGT
>JAGAAT010000130.1 GCA_017615095.1 bacterium | reverse complement strand
TCCATTTCGTCAACGACCGATGTGTCGACAGTGTAAGCTTTTACATTTTTTCCGCTAAGTTTCGTCGCTTCTTTTGCGATCTCGTAAGTGATGGGAGCGCCTAAATTGCAGACGTGTTCGCCGATCTTCGGATGTTTGATGTCGTCGATCATAAGCGGGTTGATCTCGTAAACGCCGCCGAGGATCGGTTTGTGGAGACCGCCTCTGCCCGCGATGACATCGAGGGAAGCGACGTCTATACCTTCTTCTTCAAGTTTTCTGAGAACGATATTTTTTCTGAAATCATACTGATCGAAAACACAGGTAAAACCAGCCAGTTCTTCTACATCGTGTTTGATGTTTACGGTCAAAATCTCTTTGGTGTCTTCATAAACTGCAACTTTTGTGGAAGTCGATCCGGGGTTGATTGCCAATATTTTCATGATTCTCTCCTATTTCATTGCAGCCGCGAGTGCGATCGAATAGAGTTTTGTCTCTTCGCTGTCGGCTCTGCTTGTTAAAACTATCGGAACGCTTGCACCCATGATGACGGCTGCCGAGTGCGCTCCGCCCAGGAAGTTCAGTGATTTGTAGAGGATGTTTGCAGCCTCGATGTCAGGACACATCAGGATATCCGCATCGCCGCCTACCTCGGTAACGATTTTTTTGTGGTGACACGCCTCTTTCGAGATCGCGTTGTCGATAGCGAACGGTCCGTCAACGATGCAGCCCGGGATCTGACCGCGTCTGTTCATCATCGTGAGCATTGCCGCATGAACGGTGGGTTCCATCTTCTCATTTACGACTTCAACAGCTGCCAGGATAGCGACTTTCGGTTTTTCGATGCCGACTCTGTGGCACGCTTCGACCGCGTTGTTGACGATCGCGACTTTCTCTTTGAACTCAGGCGCGATGTTCATTGCAGCGTCCGTAACGACTATCAGTTTGTGGTATGCGGGAGACTCGAAGAAGGCGATGTGGCTGATCGTGCTGCCTTTTCTGAGTCCGTTTTCCTTGTCGAGGACAGCTCTCAAAAGGTCGGCCGTCGGCACTAGACCCTTCATCAAAACCTCGGCTTCTCCGTCGCGGATGAGTTTGACCGCCAGCTTACATGCAACAACGGGTTTCGGTTCGTGAACGATCTTTATCCCGTCAAGGTTCATTCCGATCGATGCTGCGATCTCTCTGATTTTCGGTTCGTCACCGACCAAAACCGGGATGACGATCTTTTTCTCCATTGCGTTTTTGATAGCCGAAAGAACGGGCTCGTCCTCTGCCGCAGCTACTGCGACTCTCTTGGTCTGGCAGTTTTGCGCCATCTCCAGGAACTGATTGAGCGATTTTAATTCCATCTTTGCCTCCGATAGATGTTGATAAAACTTTACCCGAAACTATAGGGGTTTTTTGAAGCAACATCCATTTTTTTTTAAGAAATTTATTTGATGAGGTTAAATTCCAGCGCTGTAAAGAATGTCGGGACGAAAATTCCGTCGGAAAAAGAGGAATCCTTGAGGATGCTGTAGTTGAATCCGGTGCCGGCCGAAATCGCGAACCAGTCGAAGATGTTGTAGCTGACGCTTGCCTCGAGCCCGAGAGAGGAGTCGTCAACATCTGAGTGTCCGAAATCCCAGATTTTCCGGTATCCGAAGCCCGCCTTGAGTGCAAAATCGCGGAACCTGTAAAGTCCGCCGACAGAAAGCCCGAGCGAGAGCGGACGTGCGGCTGATGTGCTGTAGTTCGTGCCGATAAGCAGAGTCGTGTAGACATTTTTGTAGCTCACGCGGACACCGGTGCTGAGAAAGGAGTCGTATTCGGTGTCGCTCTGATTGCTGACGATAACGTCGATAGGGAATGTCGCGGGCTCTGCGTTTCCGGTCTCCTCCTCTTTCGGAGATGCCTCGGCAACCGGTTTTTTTACCTCCTTCTGGGGTTCTTCCGTGCTCTGATAACGCTGCGTATCTTCAACGATTTTAGGTGTTTCTCCGTAATACCGCCCCCACTTCGGGTTTGCCGGAGAGTATTCCGGTTCACCGGATCCGGGCAGCTCTTCGGGTTTTGTCTCTTCAAGATCCCGAGCCGCGGTATCGTATCCGGTTTTCTCTTCGTGAACGGTGTTTTTCGGCTTTTTCACCTTTTTCCCGGTCTGCCCTGTTTTGTCGTTTCCTGTGTCGTTTTCCTGATCCTTTTTTTCGGTGGCAGGCTCCTCTTTCCTGACTTTATCGGCAAAAATGAGGGACTCCCAGTTGACGGCATTATCGCCCTCACTTATTTCGACAGTCATATCGAAAGGGTCGTTTTCATCCGCTGAACACAAAACAGCTGCGAATAAAACGGCAATAAATACAATAAGTTGATTATAAAACCGCATTTAGTCGAGCGGGATCGGATCTAAAGTAAGCATTGTGACGGCTACCTCCTTCTGCTGAGCGTCGAGGAGTATTTTACGCCGATGGATAAATTTTTCATATTCTGCCTGAGCCGTTATCGAAAATCTGCCGGCGCCTTCTGTGTAGACGACGAACGGGATGCGGTTTTCACCCTTTTTCAGGGAGCCATGCCAGCTCTGCTGTTTCGTCGTGCGGATCTCGTTGTTAGATGAATAGAAATTTACCCCATCTTCAAGACTGATGGCGAATTTTACGTTTTCGAGGTCGCTTTTTGCATTGAAGAGGAGTTCTATCGTTACGGGTTTGCCCTGCGCAACGGTCGAAGCGTAGTCCGGAGTCTCTTCCGGCTTCGGGAGCGAGGACGAAATCCCGATGACGAGAAGAAAAATTGCGGCTGCTGCCGAAACGGTGGCGAAGAACATCCGTAATTTTCTCATGCGTCTCATCTTTTCTGCGGTTTTCTCCAGATCCCGATAGACTTTTTCACGAAATTCCGGAGTCATTTCGTTCTCTTTCCGCGCCTCTTCGATCAGCGCTTCAAGTTCGGGAGTCAGATTTTCGTTTTTAAGATCGTTCATTTTTTTCCTTTTTCAAAATACATCTATTAGACTACGCGGCGGCGTTCCGGTTACTTTTTTTGTACGGAAAAGTTCGGAAATTGCGTGAAAACCAGAAAGGAGGCGGTTTTGCTCAACAACAGCGAATGGCGGATAATCAACTTCGCGGCGGGTGAAGGGAACAGGTTTGTAGGCGACGACTGTGCTGTCTGGGATGAAAAATCGCTGGTCGTTACTACCGATCACTTCTGCGAGGGTGTCCACTTCGATCTTTCGTTCATGCCGGCGGAGGCTGTCGGATGGCGCCTGATGGCGGCGAATGCGAGCGATGTCATCTCGATGGGCTCCCGTCCGACTCATTTCCTGCTGAACGCGGCGATCCCGCACGGAAGGGAGGAGACTGCACTTCAGATCCTCTCCGGTGTGAAGAGGTTCGCCGGAAAATACGGCATTTCGGTGATGGGCGGCGACACCTCGGGCGCAGAACGTTTCGCATTCGGAGTGACGATGTTCGGCGAAAAACCTGAAAAACCGCTGCTTCGTAGCGGCGCGAAGCCGGGCGACAGAGTTTTTATCGCTTCGAAAGTCGGGCTTTCTCTCTGCGGATACAAGGCTTTGAAGCAGAGATCGGAGGGCTACGAAAGGTCGAAAGAGCGCTTCCTTTATCCTGACCCGTTTGTTAATATGCCGGAATCATCGGATAAAATCAGCGGAGCTGCGATCGATGTCAGTGATTCGCTCCTGAGCGAGCTCAGGCTTCTCTGCGATGCGTCGAATGTCTCGATGGAGATCGATTTTGACAGAATCCCGGTCGATGAAGAGCTTTTGAAGGGTTCGGTGGAGTTCGGGATCCCGCTTGAGCGTCTTCTTCTCGGAAGCGGTGAGGAGTTCGTCCTGCTCTTTACCTCTGATTCCTGCCACGATGACGCCTTTGAGATCGGCAGAGTCACGGAGCGCGGCAGCCTCGATGTTTCGATCTTTTCAAAAAACGGCAGGCTGAGTCCGGATGATATCAGGATTTTCAGCCACTTTGACGGGTGATGCAGTGAGAATCGTTACTTTCTTCATTATATTATTGGTTTCGATGAATGTTTTTGCAGAGAAGGTCTGCGGCTACCCGGAGGAGGCGCGTGTCACGATAGTCTCCCGTACCGGTGAGAAACGTTTTTTCAAGACCGGTGTGGCTTCAAGTGACGCCGAGCATGAACGCGGTCTGATGTTCTGCGAAAAAATGGATCAGAATAAGGGACTTATGTTTATTTTTGAAAACGACGCCCAGCGCTTTTTCTGGATGAAAAATACAAAAATCGAGCTTGCGGTCATCTATATCGACAAAAACTTCAAGGTCGTCTCCGTCAACCGCGGGATCCCGATGAGCAGAAAGTCGATCCCGAGCATTACTGCGGTAAGATATGTTCTCGAACTGAACTGGGATGCCGGAAAGTCTATCCTTCCGGGAGATCAGGTGATTTTTAAGATGTGAGTTATTCCTTATCCTCTTTTTTCTCTTCCGGGGTTTCGCCCTTGAGATATTTTTCCATCTTCTGCTTTGCTTCGGCGATGACGGTCAGGATTATCGTCTTCTCTTCGACGGAAACTTCGAGAGTCTCAATGTTGTCAAGGATATAGGTAGATCTTTCGGTGAAATTTCTGATATTTTCGGGTGTGAGCTTTTCGCCGCGTTCGATCTTTTCGCCGGTCGCCATGATAGAATCGAGATAGCCCGAAAAGAGCTGGACTCTCAAGGTTTTCTCTTTAAATTCAAGACATTCCTGATGCGCGGAAAGGAGCTCTATCTGCTCCTCCTGAAGCTTTGCGATCTCGGCGTTCGCGGTGCGGTTCCCGTATATGCTCACGGCCAGTCCGCACGAAACGAGGACTAAAAGAAGTGCTAAAATTTTTGTTGTCTTCACGGTCCACCTCCTAAAAGTGCGCTATTTCAAACGACTTCACCGAAAATGTCCACTTTTTTTAGCATATAGTTCCATTTGTTGTACAATATAAGGCTTTTGTTTTTTTAGAGGAGGAAGTCTATGAAAAAGGTTGTTGTTTTGTTGCTTATCTCTTTGATTTCACTGTGTGCTTTTGCTGATGCGCCTGCTCCTGCCGGGGTCGCTGCGCCTGCTCCTGCGGAAAAACCGGGCGCGGTTTCTGTTTCGGTAACTCTCAAAAACGGAAAGAGCGTAAACGGAAAGCTCGTGAAGATCGAGGCGGCTCAGCTCAGCTCGCAGAATTCGCTTTCCGAGGCGACGACTCTCAATGCGGCGCAGGGGATCAAGGATCTGATGCTGATGATTTCCGATATCAAGGAGATAGTTTTCGTCAGCAGCGATGACATGTCCTGTTTCGACGACGGCCGTTTCGTCCCGGTACGCAAGTTCTGTTCGATGAAGTCGCTCTACCGCGTTGTCCTGAAAAAGCCTGCCGAGGGCAAGGAGCCGGTCGAGGTCACGGATGACAGGGTCTTCTTTTTTCACATCACGGGTGAAAAATCACCGATCCCCGGATTTTTCTACAAAGTCCAGGTAAGCAACGAGGGGCGTGAGGATAAAACCGACTATCCGGATCTTGAACGCGAAGTGCTGAATCTGGTCAAAAACGGTATCAAGAAAATCACATTCAAATAGGAGGTATCAAGATGCTTGTTCATGCAAACGAAGGGAATTTCAAGGCTGAGGTCCTGGATTTCAAAGGGCTTGCAGTCGTCGATTTCTGGGCGCCGTGGTGCGGACCGTGCAAGATGCTCGGTCCTGTCATCGAGGAGCTTGCCGGAGATTTCGCCGCAAAAGAAAATGTAAAGTTCGTTAAGGTGAATACTGACGAAAATCCCGGACTGGCGATGAATTTCAAGATCAGAGCGATCCCGACGCTCAAGTTCATAAAGAACGGAGAGGAGATCGAGACGATGATCGGCTTCTCGCAGAAGTCCGAGCTTGCGGAAGTGATTTCCAAGTTTTTAGGCGAATAGCCGGCTGTAAACTGAAATTTTGGAGGTATAAATGAAGAAATTTCTGCTTTTTGTGCTTACCGTGATGCTCTTTTCCTGTCTCCCGGCAGCACAGGGAAACATCTTTTCCAAGGCGACTGTCAAGAAGGAAAACGGAACAGTCTCCATGGTAACGAATATCAGCGTGCCGATGAAAAATGCCGATGCCAAGTCTTTGAAAACATTCATTAAAAATGATTTTTACAAAACTTTCGGCATTGGTCTTGACGTCGAGCCCGAGCTCTACAGGGCTGTAAAGATCGGCAACGCGTCGATTTACAAGTTCATGCCTTACTACAAAGGGATCCCTGTCGAGGGGGTATACACGGTAGTGACCCTCAGGAACGGGAAGATCGACAGGATCAACAACGCTCTTTCGAAGATCGATCTTGACGTTACGAAGCTTGTCTCAGAGCAGGATGCCCTGAAGGCGGCCATGGCTGCGAGAAATATGAAAACAGTGCCGAAAAACTACACGATCGAAAAGATAATCACCAGGAACCTCAGCGGATTCGCGGTCGCCTACAAGGTCAGGTTCGTTCCTGTGACGCTTGCCGATTCGCGTTACTACATCGTCAACGCGAAGAACGGAAAGCTCCTGAGAAGCGGGCACGCGACCTTCTTCGACTCTCCTGACAGCGATGCCGTACTACCGGACGAGACGGACGATTCCGATCCGGTCGCAGACGGCGATACCGAACCTGCTGCAAATGACAGCGATTCCGAGACCCCGGCAAGACCCGAGCCGGATCCTGATGCAACGAATATCGCCAGGATCTGGAAGTACAACCCTGTGATCACGCCGGAACGCGAAGAGGTCGAGCTGCTCTGGGTCGCTCCCTACGACGATCCCGAGCTTCCTGCGATGAGCTACGACGGCAACCTCATCTCCGAAAAGGACGGAAACGGGATACGCAGGATCAAGGCTTACAACTGCCCGGACGACGGGACGATAATTTCGATAGATCCTGCCGACCTCGGATTCGATCTCAGCGCGATACCGATACCCATTTCCGAAATCAAGATCCACACCTGCCATCCGATGCCTCTTGCAAACAAGTTCGAGCACGGCGACTTCATCTATGACGACTGCGACGACGGTCACGTTTTCAACAGCGAGAAGATGGGGATCGATACGATCGACAGATGTGCGGAGATCTCGATGTACCACCACGGAACAAAGGTTTACGACTACATCAGGAGCCTCTATTCGGATATCAGCGACAAGGATGAGTTCTACCTTGAGAACAACACTGCCGAGAAGCCGCTCAACGTTATTTCCAACTTCGTGATGCCCGATATGAACGACATGATGGGTTTCTTGAGCGGCAGCAACAAGGTCGTTCCGATGGACAACGCATTCTTCACTGAGGAGATGCCGATGATGTCGGCTCTTCTCGATTCTTTCGGTGTTTCTGGCGACCTACTCGTCTTCGGACAGGGGACCAAGTGCGATTTCGGCTACGACGGTGATGTCGTCTACCACGAATTCGGCCACGCGACCATCTACACGACCGGCATCAAAGCCAACACGAATGTCGACAAATACGGAATGTCGGTCGAGCCGGGTGCTTTCCACGAGGGCATGGCGGATACCTTCGCCTTCCTGATGACGGACAACTCCTGCACCGGCGAATATGCGTCGAAAGGCATCATGGAATACTACGAAAGTCACGGCGTGAAGCCGGAGGATGTCATCGCTCAGGGCGCAATGGACAAGGAGGATGACACCTACTGCATGAGGACCGCGAAGAACAGCTTCATTGCATTCGAGGACTCCATCGGAGAGGTCCACGCCGACGGACAGCCGGTCCTCGCGGCCAACTGGGATATCTACCAGCTGGTCAAAGGCAGCGATACGCAGCTTTCCCGCGACAACCTCGCAAAACTTTTCCTGAAGGCTCTCTATGCGGCCGGCGAATCGCGTCTCACCTTCAAAAACTGGGCAGAGACGCTTATGGATGAGGTCGAAAAGGACGACAACTTCAAGGACAAGGCGAAAGAGATCAAAGAGATCCTCGAAAAGAGGAACTTCTTCACGGAGAAACGTGCCCGCAGCGCAAATGATAAGATCCGCGTGACCTATGTCCCGGCAGGCGGATCTGCCGGTGCACTCGGCGAACTGACCGGTCAGAGCGGCATCAGGATCGTTGATGACGGCAAAGAGGAGAATGTCGGTCCTGGTTACATCCAGCTCTACTACGATGTACCGGAAGACAGCGAAAAGTCCGGAATCCTTGTGAAGGGATCTGTCACAGCCGACTCCGCCTCCTCCATGCTCGGCGACTTGTCTTTCGGCGAAGAACCTGAGATCAGGGTCAAGGTCTTCTACAGAAAGGGCGACCTGGTCGAGTACAACGAGAACGGTGACGGTCTTATCGAAGTCGCAAAAGACGGTGTCGCAGAGGGCGGCAGAAAGTGGTACATCCCCGCAGAAAAGGGCGAAAGATACTACTTCCAGTTTGTCTCCTACTCGACAGGTGTCTCTGTCAGCAATATTTCGGTAGAGCCTGCGGATGCTCCTGAAACCGGCTCTGAACCTACGGATGACAGCGATTCCGGCGACCTGAATTTCGACGACGATCCGCAGCCGGACGATGACGCAAAGAAGAGTTCGGGCTCTGGCTGCTCGCTCTCAATTTGACGCATCTGCGTTTTTCCCCCTAAACACCTAGCGATTTCACATTTTTACACTCATTGACGCCTTGACAGAATCTGCGTTCTGAGTATAATTGACGCCTGATTTTTTTGTTTGGAGGTTTATTTATGACCTTGTTCCGACCGGGGGACTTGGCGGTTTATCCGACATACGGTGTCGGCAGGATCCAGTCGATCGAATCGCGTTCGATGGGAGAATCAAGGATCGATTGCTACGTCGTTTCGATTCTCTCCGACAATTCGAAAGTTTTTGTCCCGATAGATACTGCGGAGCAGATGGGGCTTCGTACTCTGATCATAGTACCAACTAGTGGCATTAAGGTTCAATGGGGTGAAACCCTCACAGGCATGTTTAAGGTACCTCCAGAACGTGTTGTGGTTGTAAATAAGCCCAAAGATTTCATCAACGTCAAAGCCGATTT
>JAGAAT010000129.1 GCA_017615095.1 bacterium | reverse complement strand
TCTACGACACGATGGAGAGGATCGGCGCACACGAAGTTCTTGTCGAAACCCACAAAAGCGGCATTCACTTCGACGAGCTTTCCGAGAGCGAAATTTCCGACATCATCACTATGATCCGCGACAGGATCGCCGATCTGAAGCGAGATACGAGGCTGAAATACATATCCGTTTCAAAGAACAGAGGACGCGCAGCCGGCGGCACCATCAACCATAACTATTCGGAAATAAAGGCTTTTCCGTTCGTACCGGAGAGTATCAGGGCAAAGCTTGCAAGCTGCCTCGACTACTTCAGGAACCACGAAAGATGCATGGTTTGCGACATCCTCGGACAGGAGATGATGGAAAAAAGCAGAGTCGTCATCGAAAACGACCGCTTTATCGCATTCTGCCCCTATGCGAGCCGCTTTCCGTTTGAAATCACGGTAGCCCCCAGACGGCATTCAGCGCTGATGGATTCGATAAGCGATGAAGAGATCCGGGATCTTTCGGCTCTGCTGAAATCACTCGGATTCAAGCTGCGCACAGCACTCAACTCCCCAGCCTACAACGCGATTTTCATAATGAATCCCGTAAACGGCGAAAGCCAGACCGCAAGCGAGGCTTTTCACTGGTATATTTCAATAATTCCAAGGCTTTCCGTACTCACAGCCGAAGCACTTGAGAATGAAATTTATGTCAATCCGACACTGCCTGAAGAGGCGGCAGGATTTTTAAGGAGCATAGAAAATGACAAATGAACTCAGATATTCAGTAATCCCTGCGGCCGGGCTCGCGACACGCTTTCTGCCGGCATCGAAAGCGATCCCGAAAGAGCTCTTCCCAATCCTCAACAAGCCGGCGATCCAGTACGTTATCGAAGAATCAGTCGGAGCCGGCATCGACAGAGTAGTCTTCGTCTCGGGCGCCGGGAAGGAGGCTCTGCTCGACCATTTCGACAAAATCAACCCTAAATTTCCTGTCAGCAGGCTGAACAGCCAGATCCAGGAAAACGTCGCCGAACTTGACGACATGATCGACGTCATTTCGATCCGTCAGAAGACGCCGAAGGGGCTCGGTCACGCCGTTTTGAAGGGCTGCGAAGTGATAACCGGAGAACCTTTCGCCGTGCTTCTCCCAGACATGATGGTCTTGTCAAAAGGCGGAGAAACCGTGATGCAGAGGCTTGTGAAGATCTA
The DNA here is from genome assembly GCA_017615095.1 of bacterium. GTDB lineage: Bacteria > UBP6 > UBA1177 > UBA1177 > UBA1177 > UBA1177. The sequence goes on along the minus strand of JAGAAT010000129.1, from coordinate 9,432 downwards.
CAAAAATTTTTGCTGTTCAGTCATCGCGCTGATGAGAGTCCCGGCGGAATCAAAGAGTCTCTACGGGATCGCGGAAGGCAGAAAAATAGACAAAAACCTCATTGAAATCAGCAGGCTGGTCGAAAAGCCGAAGGAAGGCGAAACCGATTCAGACCTTGCGATCGTAGGCAGATATATCTTTACTCCGGCGGTAACCGGATACCTCAGAGAGACCCAGCCGGACCACAGAGGCGAGATCCAGCTTACGAACGGGATCGAAAAGCTGATCTCTACCGAGCATGTCTACGGGATGATCCTTGATGAAAACGATCTTGTATTCGATACCGGCACGCCTGAAGGCTTCGCGATAGCCAACGCATACATGGCAATGCAAAAAAACCCGAATATTATCAACGAATTGAACAGACTGGCGAAATAAAAGCCGGCATAAATCTACACATTCCCGCTGTTGAACATCGCCCGGTTGTAGTACTGTACAGCCTCTGCGATGTGACTTTTGAGGATCTGTTCCTCTCCAGCCAAATCGGCGATCGTACGCGAAACCTTCAGGATCCTGGAGTAGCCCCTGGTCGAAATCGCCATCTTTTCCATAGCCTGTTTCATCAGAAGCTCGGCATCCGGGTCAAGAAGACAGAATTTATCGAGGTCGCCAGCCTGCATCCCTGCATTCGTGAAAAATCCGCGTCCCTCGAAACGCCCGCGCTGGACAGCTCTGGCAGCGGTGACTCTCTTTCTAATCTCAGCACTGCTTTCGCCGGATGCGCCGCCGCGGAGATCCTCGTAAGGAACGGAGTTCACGATTATCGAGATGTCGATCCGGTCAAGAAGCGGTCCTGAAATCTTCTGCTGATACTTTTGAACAGCCTGATGAGTGCAGAGACATTCGCGCTTCCTGTCGAAAAGATAGCCGCAGGGACACGGGTTCATCGAGGCAACGAGCATGAAATTCGACGGATAGCGGATCGTGTGAGTCGCCCGCGAAATCGAAACATCGCCGTCCTCCATCGGCTGACGGAGGATCTCGAGTGCATTCCGGCTGAACTCGGGAAGCTCGTCAAGAAAAAGGACTCCGTTGTGAGCGAGACTCACTTCACCCGGTTTCGGAGGGTTCCCGCCGCCGACAAGCGCAATCGAAGAACAGGACGAATGAGGAGCCCGGAAAGGGCGTTCAGTCACAAGTCCTGAAACGGACAACATATTTGAAACACTAAAAATTTTTGTAGTTTCGATACTCTCTTCTCGGCTCAGCTCCGGCAGTATCGTCGGTATCCTGCGGGCAAGCATCGTCTTTCCGCTTCCGGGAGATCCGACCATCAGTATGTTGTGTCCGCCAGCCGCCGCGATTTCGATCGCCCGCTTTGCCTGCTCGTGTCCGCGGACCTCGGCAAAATCGTAAAGATACCTGTTTTCCTCCTTTTTGGAGGTCTGCTCGTGAAAAACGGCCGGTCCGTTCTTCAGAAGTTCGAAGACATCTTCAAGATTTTTTACTGTCACGACTTTGATTTCGTTGATAGCCGCAGCCTCGTCGCCGTTCTCTTCAGGGACGATTATCCCCTCAAGACCAGCCTCTTTTGCCGTAATAGCAAGGCTCAGGACGCCGTTCACCGGTCTGATCTCGCCTGTCAAAGCCAGCTCGCCCACGATCATGTAGCGTGAGATCCAACCGACCTCCATCGAATAGATCGACATGATGATTGCAGTTGCCAGCGGCAGATCAAAGCCGGCACCCTCTTTGCGGATCCCTGCCGGAGCCAGGTTTATCGTGATTTTGTTCTGCGGGAACAGGTGACCGCTGTTGATGATCGCCGTGCGGACACGCTCTTTGGATTCCTTGACCGCGTTGTCCGGAAGCCCGACTATCGAAAAGCCGGGAAGCCCCCGGGAGATATCTACTTCGACATCGATCACGTTGCCGTCGATGCCTGAAAGCGAACCGCTTTTTAAAATATTGAACATAATATCCCACCTGCGTAAAAGATAGATAAATTCTGGGCGGGAAAATAGTTGCCTACGGTAAAAATGTCAACTAAAATTTAATGAAAATTTGAAAAATCGCTATAGCGATTAAATTTTCAAAACACTAGATAGCTTTTTGAACCTTTCCGGAACGAAGGCAGCGCGAGCAGACCGTTGTTCTCTTGATCTTTCCGCCTTCTGTAACTACCTTGATGCTCTGAAGATTCGGACGCTGAACCTTCTGAGTCCTGTTGTTCGAGTGGCTTACGTTGTGTCCGAACATCGAACCCTTTCCACATATTTCACATTTACGCGACATTTCAATCTCCTTCAAAAAAACAAAAAAACTAAAACGGCGGTTATGATAGGGAAAAAGTTTGAAAAAGCAAGTTTTTTCGGCAATAAAAATAAAAAAACTATCTCCAGACGCCAAAATCGAACAATTTTTGTGCCGTTTTTTTATCCCAATCCCTGTTTGCCTGCGGGTTTCCCGGGCTCGGATGGATGATCGAAAAAATTTGATAATCACCATCTCCGAAAAGAGAAATCATCTTTTTTTCGGCGTATTTACCCACTCCGATAAGAGTTTTCGGCTCCAGGATACGGACGACCTTCGAAAGGTATTCATCGCAGCTCTGCTCAAGCCTTATCCTCTCCTGAGCCGGCAGAAGATCCATCGCCAGATTTTTTGCACTTTTTGTTCCTGTGAGAAAACCGAGCGGACAGTAGTTGAAGACGGTGTGCTCAGAAAAGAGATCTTCACACTTCGGATAACGCTCCGCAAAAAGCCCCCAGAGACGCTTCCCGCTGATCTCGCTCCGTTTGATCATAAGCCCCTCTACAGGGCGTTTCGGATGTTCGCGCTGCGGCTTTCCGACCTCTCCGTCAAGCTTCAGGTAACTCTTCACGGCATTGATCTCGCCGAACGGGACGCCTGTCTGCATCATCCCGAAAGGACCGGGATTCATTCCGAGAAAGAGGACACGGATCCTGTGTGATGCCGCAAGCTCCAGATACTTTCTGTGCATATCCCACGCATACTGGAGCGGATTGTAGATGTAAACTTCATCCGAACCGAGCTCGAAAGAACCGGCTTCACTTGAAAATTTCTCCGTTATTTCAATTATTTGCTTTAAAACGTCACTTTGCATCTTCCTCTTTCTCCCCTTCTCCGTCATTACTTTTCCCGGGTTTTATTTCACCCTTCAACCGTTCGATCTCCGGCTTTGGAACGGATGTCAGGACAAAAACCTTGTAGATCCTTTTGCCGAGAACGTTCTCGCACTCGGTATATATGTCGATCTGCATAAAATCCGTGATTTCGATCGTCCGCTCTCCGCCGGCATAGACGAGGACGAGCGGGCTCTCACCGCTATCAAGCCAAGCCTCATCTGAGACGGAAAAACCCTTTAGTTCGAGATGATCAGCAAGTAATTCCACAGAGTTGAGCAAAGCCAGCCTTTTGACGTCTTCTTCGTTCCCGGCCTCGGTCGCAAGACCTACGAAAAGAAGGCGGCCGGGCTCCTCTATGACCCGGACCGACTTGTTTGCCCACACCGGCGTCAGAGCCTGCTGAGACGAATTTTTCTCCGGCACAACACTCGTGCAGCCGGCTGAAAAAATCAAAAAAATCACTGTGACCAATCTAATAAAAGCCATTGTCTCCCCGCAATCGCGAACGGCGGATTCTATCCAAAACGCGATTCTCGGCAAAACTAAAATCACTGCTGATTTCTCACTGCGGCTCCGATTCCGTCCGGTATTTTTGCATTACGACCCGGGTTCGCTAAAATTATTGGTTTTTAACAATGGAGGTATATATGAAGCTTCAACGTCTCTTGCTGTTTCTTGCTTCGACTTTTTTCTGTGCAGCTCTTTCAGCCCTGCCGATAAGCGATGTCCCGACATTCGAGTTCGAAGGCGCTTTCGACTACTTCATCCTCTCGAAATCCCTGCTCGCAAACAACATCTCGACCCAGAGTTACGAGCCGCAGGGCGATACCTCGATAGGCGCCGAGGGGTCCAGCGACTGGCTTCTCGAGACCGATATCCCGAAAGACGCCGTTGTCGAAAAGGCGTTCCTGGTCTGGTTTTCGTCGATCGACACAGCGGATCCGACAAAAATGACGGACAACGAGGTCACATTGACGACACCGGACGGAGAAGACCATGTCGTTACGGCATCATACCAGGGAAATTCCCAGTCGAATCAAGGGTTTGAGTTTGAATCATACTACTCGAGCTCATTCGGCGGAGGTTCCTATTACTATTACATTTACCGTGTAGATGTAACTGATATCATTGCTAATTTTCAGTATGACCACCAGACCGGCGAGATCCATTCGCTTGTCGGAGAATACAAAGTCCGCGGCGTTGACGACATCTATGACTGCAATGCAGACGCCCAGCATGTCTACTGCAGCAGCGCAAGCATGATCGGCGGCTGGCAGCTGATCCTTGTCTACGGCTCATCGCAGATCGCAAGAAAGAGGCTCTACCTCTACCACGGTCTGACCTTCAGCTCAAACACAATTAACAACCCGACGACTGTCACGATCTCGAACTTCGAGCTTCCCGAAAAGGCGTCAGTAAAAATTTCCTTTGTCACTGCCGACGGCGATGACGTGATTTCGGCCCCCGAATATCTTGAACTCAGGGGCGGTCTGGCGGCGGAGAACATGATCCTCGGTGAACCTGGAGAGAACACCTGCAACCCGCTGAACCAGCCGTTCAACAGCAAATTCAGAACGGTCAACTACAAGGGCGAGCAGTCAGAGTGCCGCGAAGAGCTCTCGTTCGACATCGACACATTCTTCCTGCAGTACGACGAGGAGATCGAAGACAACATCATCAACCCGCACGTTCAGTACGGCACGAATACGATGTACTTTTTCATCAAAACGGGTGCGGACATCCTTCTGACGAACTATCTGATCCTTTCTGTAGATACGCGGCTCCCTGCATTCGACATCCCGGACAAGAACGAAAAGTTCCTTCTGACTCCGCTCTCAGAAGAGAACAAGGTCTGCGACGGCACGGTTTTCGGATACCAGATCGTCGTCGAGAACCACGGGCAGGAACCGGCCGAAATGGTCTTTGTCCGCGACAAGCTGCCGGGTCAGGTTGACTACATCCCGGGTAGTTTCCAAGCCGATTACACCGGGACCGGAAAGTGCTTCGAGAACGTTCCAGACAACGCAGGGTTCCCTCTCGAAAGCGGTATGATGGTCAAAGAGCACATGGAGATCTGCCAGAACGACGTCAACTGCGAAAGAGTCCTGCTGCGCTTCCTCGTCAAGCCGAAGTCCGATCTGCCGAAGAACGCATCGTTCCTGAACACGGCTGCGATCTGGGATGTAAAGACCGGCGAAGAGAGCGCCTACAAATCGAATCAGGGGCTGCCGGTGCGGGCGACATTTTCGACATCCTGCAAGCCGATGGAAGACGACGAGGTCAAGGCGATGTTCTACACGAAGGAGAGCATGAGCTGCGACGGAACGGTCGATGTTCCTGATGATGACAAGCCGGATAGCGGTGACACAGGCGAAACACCTGCCGATACCGGCGACACGGGAGATTCTGAGGGGGATACCGGTTCAGGCGATACCGATCCGGCTCAGGCAGACGAAGAGGACGACTCCGCCTGCACGATTCTGTTTATTGATTGATCTAGAGGATAAAATGAAGAAAAACTTTTTTACTTCCACACTGCTTTTTACGATCCTTTTTTCGCTTCCCGCTGCACTTTCCGCAGAGGAGCTCCACTACTATTCCAACGGCAGAAAAATCACGCTGACCGAGGACAACTCGGCGCAGACATTCATTGATCTGACCCGGAAGGAGAGTGCGAAATCGCTCTCGGACGTTAAAGTTTTGAACTCGCACCGCAACGTTTTTACGCTTGAAAAGGCGTCAAAAAAGAGGCTCGGCGAGCTCTCCAAACTCGGGAAAGTCTTCCCTGCCTATAAAATCGGCGGAAAAGCGAGAGTCTTCCTGAGCGGCATGATGTTTGTAAAGATCCCGGGTCAGCCGGATGTCAAAGATGCCGAAAAGTGGTGCAGGTCCAACGGTCTGCGGCTCATAAAGCAGTTCAAGTACGTTCCGCAGTGGTATCTTGCAGAATCGACTGAAAACACCATCAGAAAGGCGGCTGAATTTGTCGAAAAGGGCATTGCGAAGCAGGCAGAGCCGAGCTTTTTCCTGCCTATCGAAAAGCGCATGTACATCCCGAGCGACCAGTATTTTTTCAATCAGTGGCACCTTCACAACTTCGGCGACGCGGCACTTTCGGGCACCGACCACGCACATGTTGCCGAAGCCTGGTACATCATCAAAGAGATCACCGGGACTCTCGGCAGCAGCGAGGTAAAAATGGCGATAGTCGATGACGGATTCGACCTGACTCACGAGGATTTTCAGGGCCGCTTCCTTCCCGGACACGACTTCGGTGACGGTGACGACAACCCGATGCCCGAAACCGGCGGTCTGACCGGAGGCGATATGCACGGTACTTCGGTTGCTGGTGTTGCAGGCGCAGCGGCTGACAACGACAAGGGCGTTGCCGGCGCATGTCCGAACTGCTCGATGATCCCGATCCGCCTCAAGATGTCGGGCATCACATCGCTTGACGCATCGGCGATCGAAGCCTTCGAGTGGGCAGCTGATGCTGGCGCTCACCTTATTTCGAACAGCTGGGGACCGTCGGACGGCACAGGACAGTTCGTCGATATGAACCAGACGCTGAAGGATCTTGTCGCGACGCTCACAACGACCGGCAGGAACGGTCTCGGCATCATAATACTCTTCGCGGCAGGCAACGGGAACGAGGATATCGCGCTTGACGGATTCGCGAGCAACCCGAACGTCTTCGCGATCGGCGCTACCGACGCGGCAGGCAACAAGGCTAGCTACTCCGATTTCGGCGAGGAGCTCGATTTCATGGCGTGCAGCAACACCGAAGGCAGCGCCAGCGGCGGCGGCGGTGACGGCTGGGCGGGAGGAAACTACCTCGACGGCATCTGGACAACCGACAACATGGGTCAAAGCGGCTACAACAACGGTTCTGAGGCAGGCAGCGATCCGGCAGGGAACTACACGAACTCGTTCGGCGGCACCTCTTCGGCATGTCCGCTGGCGGCAGGGATCACAGGTCTCGTCCTCTCGGCGAACCCCAACCTTTCGCGTGACCAGATCTACGAAATTTTCAAGGCGACCTCCGACAAGACCGGCGGCGTGAACTACGACACTAACGGCTTCAACAACTACTTCGGCTACGGCAGGATCAACGCCTGCGAAGCAGTCAAGAAGGCTTTCGAGATGGGCGGAATAGATCTTTCCAAAGTCGTCTGCGGAGAAGATACCCCCATCGAAATCGATACAGGTGACACTGAGATACCGACCGACACAGGTGACACCGGAGACACCGAAACTCCTGCCGATACCGGCGACACGGAAATCCCGGCTGATACCGGCGACTCTGCCGATACAGATCCCGAAAACGGAGATACCGACTCGACGCTCAAGACCCAGGGCAACGGCTGTTCGACAAGCGTGATCTAAATGCTGCGGAAGATCTCCTCACTTCTTCGGTTATACCGGTTCGACGTACTTCTGCTCACTTTTCTGGCATTTCTTGCCGGGCGGGCTTTTACCGCAGATGTCGCCCCGATCCACATACTCGAGGCGCTCTTCATCTCGCTCCTGCCCTACAACTTCGTCTACACGCTGAACTCGATAACCGACGTCACCGAGGACCGCACGAACAAACCGTGGAGACCGCTTCCATCCGGCACAATCACGATCCGGGAGGCGCTCTGCTGGCTCGGTTTTCTGGGGATCGCTTCGACTACCGGCATAATTTTTCTGTTCCGCGGAGCCGAACTCCTGCTTGCATTTCTGGTTTTGATAATCGGCGCAGCCTACTCAGTTCCGCCGTTCGAGCTTAAAAAAAACAGCCTGACCAGCTTTTTCACGACCGGGCTCGGGCTCGTTTTCCCGCTATTTATCGCAGGCGGATCAAAGCTTCTCCCCTTCTCGCTTTCGATGTTCCTGCACATACTTTCGGTGACGGTTTTCAAGGATATAGCCGACACCCGCGGTGACCTTGAAGCAGGCAGGAACTCTCACTCGCGGCTACCGCTTCCGGTGATCCTGGTGATCTCGATCCTGCTTCTTTCGGCTTCGGCAGCCGGCTTCCTGTGCTTCACCGGTTTCAAGCCTGCCGCCTGCATCCCTGCAGTCAACCTGTTTGTTCTGCTTTTTGACATAATCTTCAAAAAAGACCGGCTTTCGGCGCGGATCTACACCCATTTGATCATTGCATCCGCAGTTTCGTGCCCCGCCGTCTTTATCTGCATCGAGTTCTTTATCAAGAGGTAAATATGCTAAATCGTTTGAATTTTTGTTTGTTATTGCTGACATGTATGCTCTTTACTGCACAGCTGATCGCAGAACCGGTCGAGACTCCGGCCGAGGATCAGGCTCAGACAGCCGTCGAACCGGCTACGACACCGGCTGAAACAGCTCCAGAAACTGCTGAACCGGCTACGGCTCCAGCCGAAACAGCTCCTGAAACAGCCGAACCTACCCCTGCACCGGCTGAAACAGCTCCAGAAACTGCCGAACCTACCCCGGCACCGGCCGAAACAGCTCCAGAAACTGCTGAACCGGCTCCGGCACCGGCTGAGCCGACTCAGGAATCAGCTGGATCCGCTCCTGCGCAGCAGCCTGAACCGAACTACGAGGAGGAGCAGCGTCCCGAGCAGTTCTACTTCGACCAGCCCCAAGATGAAGATCGCGAGATCGAAGTCGAAATGGAGGAGGCAAAAAAGGCTGCTTCCGAAAAGATGCGCTACCGCAATGAAAGCAGCACGTCGCAGCTTCCGTACGGCTATTTTGCTCTTCCCGAGACGGCTTACGGCAGCGGACTCATGCTGGGCGGCAGCAGTTCGAACGAAAGCGCACACTTCATCGAAGGCGTCAAGGTCCCCTTCACGCACCACATTTTGAGCGGCAGACCGGTAATAAACCAAAACCTTCTGGCTGAGCCCTACTTTTTCACCGGCGCATTCGGCGTCGAGCTCGGCGACTCGATCGGCGGCGTGACCGATATCAGGTTCCGTCCGATCCGCAGCGACTCGATCGGCGGGATGTTCGACCTCAGCATGTACGGAGCGACACTCTTTGTCGAAGGTCCGCTCGCCAGACACAAGGGCGGTTTTTCCGCATCCGTCGAAACCGACACGACAGACCTTTTCACCCGTCTTGCATATCGTGACAGGCACTCCGTAGTCTCGTCAGGAAGCATCAACGGGCACCTCCGCTATCTTCAGGAGATCGACGATCACAACAGTTTCGCAATATCAGTTGTTGGCGTTCAGGATTCGCTGTACTATCTTTCAAAAATCAAGGACGGAACACCCAACCTGACGAAATCATTGAGCCCTGAGACGATTTTCTTTCTAATAAAGGCTGATT
>JAGAAT010000128.1 GCA_017615095.1 bacterium | reverse complement strand
TGTTTTCTAGCCTCTTCGTCAGCCTTTTTGGTGTCTTCGATGAGCTTCTTGAGGTTGTCGCGCTCCTGATTCTCCTTTGCAAGCTCCTCAGGCGTGATGCGGACACCGTCGATCAGATAGAAGTTGAACGAAAGCGGCTGATCCGGATCCCACTCCTCGGGAATATCCTTAACGACGGTCTTGAAAACCTTTACGCTGCTCGGAAGGAGCGAAGTTCTGAGACCTTCGTATCTCATATCGGTGACAGGAAGGAAGTTTTCTGCATAGATTACATCGCCGTTTTTGTCTTTGAAACGGACTCTGATGCCGACTCTGATCATATCGAGGTCGCTGCTGCCGTTGAGGATCGTTCCGGTGAGCTCTGCCATTCCCGGACGGTCAACGATCTTTCTGCCGGTGATCTCATCGATCTTGATAAGTCCCTTGTAGTTCTTGAGAAGGTTCGCAAGTCTGTTCTGCTCTTCGTTGCGGGCAGTGATCTCAAGCATGAGGTCCTGCTGCTCGACCTTGTAAGCCTCGCCCTCTTTTACGACGCGGACTGTGAAAATAAGGCTCTGGTCTTCGTTCATAACATTTGCCATACGGCCCATGTTCGATGTCCTTCCGGTCGCCTCGATGAACGCCTTGGTCTCGGCGTCGATAACAAGATTCGCGTGTGCCGTTCTGAGCTCAGCACCGATCTTGCCCTTGTAGGTCGATGTCGCGTAATCCTTGAAATCATCGAAGGATACGGCCTTTTTCATTTCGGATGAAAGCCAGTTGTCATAAACTTCCTGCAAAGTTCCCTGTTTGCCGTCGGAAGCGTCTCTGACAGCATAAAGATAACCCTGAATAAACGCATCTACCTGATCCTGAAGTGACTGTTTCTTTTCACAGCCTGCCAATGCGAGCAAAAGCGCAAGCAAAACGATGATTTTTTTCATAATTCCTCCTGAAAAAATTAAAGCTACTGATTTTCTTTACCTAGAATCCGATGTCAAGAATATAGCTTCCCGCAATGTTCATTGCAGAGATATTTGAACTCTCGCTCATAAACGGAGTCACCTTCAACAGATACTTTTCACCCTTTTTCACTCTTTTCGAGAGATAGCTGTACTTGTTGAAACCGATCGTCTCGATCATGTCGTCCGATTCCGCAACGACGGCGTCATCCTGAAAAAGTGTCATGACAGTGTTGATATCGAACGCGTTTTGAGGATCGCGGGAGGTTTCAGCGTAGAGAAAGCCGTCATTTTCGATCTCTATCTCGAAGAAATTTTCATAAAAACCGCGGTTCGTGTCGAAAAAACCGCGGAAACTGCCGCCCTGACCGGCCTTGACCGGAGTTGTATCGGTATCCTGCGTCCAATCGCGGATCTCGCTCTTTGAAAGACGGACCGCGAGATCCAGCTTATGACCGGAATTTTTTTCGCACTCGTTGAGATAGAGACCGAGCACAAGAGAGTTCGTCCTATCGGATCTTCCGGCAAAAAATCTGATAAAACCGGCAGGTCCAAGGTAGGCGAAAGGCAGAAGCGAACTGTCGAAAACGTGCATCCCGACCATATCGTCCTGCGGTGAAGAGAGCGAGATCTCATACCGTTCTGACGCCTCAGGAAACCGGCATTTGAAAAAACGCCACCCGCAGTCGGCAGGCTCGACCTCTATCACGGCATTGCCCGATCCGTCGAACTCGAGAGAGGGGATCTCACCGCCCCTTTTTATGTCGAGCGAATAGCCGATCCCGCGTCCCACCAGATCGAAGTAGAGCGAACCGCTGAAGGGCATCACCATGTTGATCACGTTCGTCTCTCTGCCGCTCAGCTGATTGGCGCGGAGCGGAACTGCCCCTCCGCTTGTCAGAGGATAGCTGGCAGCCCACATCTCGGCGATGAACGGCTCGCCGGAATCAGGCGTGACCGATACCGAAATCAGATCACCGCGCTCGAGGATGAACCTGAACCAGTCCTCGTCGTCAACGACTCCGCCGGCTGCACCCTTTTTGTCGTCTGCCAGAGATCCCGAGAGGGATTCGGATGAAACGATGTTCGCATAACCGTATATATCGTTCGGCTCAAGCTCCTCGTTTTCAGGCTGTTTTTTAAACGAGACAGAAAAAATTTCGCTGCTCGAATCACTGAAATCATTAAGCACTTTTCCTATAGCAAGCAGATTTCGTGAAACAGGATAGAGACTTGCATAGATCAGAGGATCGAGCTTGCTGCTGTAAAAATCCTCGTCGTCGCTTCCGCCGGCGACCTCGCCGCTTTCACAGTCGAGTATGAAGGCAAACTTATCGCTCGAAAGCTCAGGCGAATCCAGATCCGTCTGATAGTATCCAGGCTCAGAGAAACCCAGTTCAAGGATCCTGACAGGCTCGTCAGCCCCCCGGAATTCCAAATTTGCGGTCTCTCCGTTTTTCAGCAGCGGATAGTCGTACTCATCACAGATATGTTTCGTAAGTACCCTGAAATAGTAATAAAAACCGCCTACCGGCTCAGCGTCGTCACGAGTGTTCCGTCTGTCGCCGAACTCAAAATACTGCCAGCCTCCGGTCGAAGCTATAAACTCCACGACATACCTTCCACCACCGTCCATGGTCGCGAAAGTGTAGTTCCCGAGACCGTCCGTGTGGGCTATGTACGGCTGGAAACCGGCGTCGGTGGTCTCGAATTCGAAGAAGATCCTGGTCCCGACCGGACGCCAGAACTTGACGACATCGCTGTCGGCACCGCCAAGCGGCTCATCTATCTTTCCCTCGTAGGCTCTCCCCTCGTCTATCTCGAATGCGTTGTAGAGCATCCCGTTCGGCTCCGTTTCCCGGATATACTCATGCGGGTCGGTGTAGCGTTCATTCGCGCAGCCTGAAAGAAGCAGGAGAAAAAGCGGTAAAAAGAATCTGAAAAACCTCGTCAAGACGGATCTCCGGGATCAAAAACCTAAAAACGCCGGAGATTA
>JAGAAT010000014.1 GCA_017615095.1 bacterium | reverse complement strand
AGTAGGTTGGATCACTACTCTTTTTTTATAAGCCTTTAGGAGTTTTCATGCTGGCGGAGAATCTTATACAGCTGTTTGAAGATACCACGGTCAAAAAGTGGGATGCGCCGTGTTTCAGCGACTACGGCATATCCGAAAAACCTATGACTTACGGAGAAGTTGCCAATAAAATCAGAGAGTTCCACGAGATTTTCAAGTTTTTCGGGATCGAAACGGGAGACAAGATCGCGATCTGCGGCAAAAACTCGACCAACTGGGCTTTGACCTACCTCTCTGTCCTCACATGCAAGGCGGTAACGGTTCCGATCCTGGCGGATTTCGCCGTTGACGACATCCGTCACGTCATAAATCACTCGGATTCAAAGCTCTTTTTTGTCGGGAGCTCGATTTTTGAAAAGATCGGCGACCTCGGATCAGACAACCTCGACGCGGTGATATCGCTTGAGGATTTCAGGGTGCTCTACATGAAAGATCCCTCGAAAAAAGATGAACTCGAGGAGACTTGGAAGAGCGTGAAGGAGAGATGCCTGGCGGATCCGGTAAAAAGGGAGGATTTTCATTTCCAGAAGATCCCGAACGACACACTGGCTTCGATCGTCTACACCTCCGGGACTACCGGTTTTTCCAAGGGCGTAATGCTCAACAACAACGCTTTGATGGCGAACGTCAGGTTCCTTATCGACCATCTTGCCGTTGAGATCCCCGGAAATATCCTGTCGTTCCTGCCGCTTGCACACAGCCTCGGATGTTCGATAGATTTCCTTGCCGAATTCGCACGCGGAGCACATGTCCACTTCCTGTCGAAGAACCCGACTCCGAAGGTCCTTTTGAAGGCTTTTCAGGAGCTGAAACCCGACCTGGTGGTCTCCGTTCCGCTCATTCTCGAGAAGATCTACACGTCGAAAATACAGCCTATGCTCGAGACGCCGCAGATGCAGTTTCTGCTGAAGATCCCGTTCGTGAGCGATCTGATCTACAAAAAAATAGGTGAGCAGATCAACGAAACGTTCGGCGGAAGACAGTATGAGATGATCGCCGGCGGAGCTGCGTTCAACCCGAAAATAGAGGAGTTCTATAAAAAGTGCGGCGTAAGATTCATGGTCGGCTACGGCATGACCGAATGTGCACCGCTTGTCTCATACTACGAGTGGTACGAGGAGCATCACATCGGCACCTGCGGAAAGATCATCAACACGCTGACGGCTAAAATCGATGCTCCCGACGAGAGCGGGACAGGCGAGATCTGTCTCAAGGGCGAAAACGTGATGCTCGGATACTACAAGCTTCCGAACGAAACCAAGGCTGCATTTGACAATGAGGGCTGGTTCCATACCGGAGACCTCGGATATATCGATGAAGATGGATTTCTGTTTATCCGCGGCAGGATCAAAAACATGATCCTTTCGGCTTCGGGTCAGAATATCTATCCGGAAGAGGTCGAGGCGAAGCTGAACAATCTGCCGTACATCCAGGAGTCTCTGCTGCTTGAGGGGAAAGAGGGAAAGCTCATCGCTTTCGTATATCCCGACAAGGAGAAGATCGAAAAGGACAGGATCAGCGAAGACATGCTTCGTGAAATCATGCTGAAGAACAGGGAGAGGATCAACAAAATGGTCCCGAGCTTCGCGAAAATCTCGGAAATCAAGATCTTCCCCGAGGAATTTATAAAGACATCTACCAAAAAAATTAAGCGCAGGCTTTACACTACGCTGGTAGATTAGTTTATACGTTGACTTTTTGAGTTGTTGCAATATAAGGGCGCAACTTTTGACTATGTTTTTTTGGAGGAAACAATGGCTTATTCAAGGCTGAGAGGAGCAAGAAAATTTAAGAAAAAAGAGGACGAGACGACCCAGGCTAATCTTGAAGCACAAGATGCTTTTCAGGAGCAGGGCAAGAAGCTCGTTGACAGGATCATGACTCATCCATACTTCGTTTGGGGCACAGTCGCACTGATCATCGTTATCATCGCTGCATCGATGGGGATCTCTTCGGTCGTCAAAAAGGGAAGGGATGCCGATGCGAACGAATATGCTGAAGCTGTAAAGATAATCGAGAGCAAGAGCGGTGAATCTACCGGATATGCAGATGAAGCACAAAAGATGGATAAGGCATTGAAGGCTTTCGAAAAAGTTATTGCAGACCAGAAGGGCTCTGTAAGTGCTGCTTCCGCAATGGTCTATGCAGGAAAGGCTTATCAGGCGAAGAACGACTGCGGCAAGGCGGTAGATTTCTACAAAAAGGCGAGAGACACGAAAAAACTTTCGGCAGATATCCTCTTCCTGACCTACGAAGGCGAGGCTTTCTGCAAGTTCGACAAGGGCGATTACGACGGTGCAATCACCGTCTGGAAGAGCTGGCTCGATGTCAAATCGCCGCTCTATAAGGATTACGCGCTTTACTACATCGGAATGAGCTATGAAAAGCTCGGCAAGTCCGAAGAGGCAGCCGTTCACTACAAAAGGCTTCAGGATGAACAACCCAAGAGCCTTCTTATCGGCAAAATAGCCGGCAAACTCCCGGCGAAAGAGGCTGCTGCAAAAGAAGAGCCGTCGGCAAAATAACTGTTTTTCGTTTCAATGAATCTGTTCAGGCAACAAATCCTATCTCTGCTTTTAGTTGTTTTTTCTTTCTCTCCGCTTTTTGTAGGCGGATACCATGAAAAGAGGCTCGAAGCCAGAGACCCGCAGCTTCTCATCGAGTGGGCAAAGCCTCTGAAAAAGAACCTTGTCCAGGTGAACAGACGTGAGCAGGGCGGGATCGCGGCTTTCCGCGACGGGATCCTGGTTGCGACTCACAGCGGCGATATGCACTATGTCTCTTCGAAAGGAGAAATAAGGCTGACAGCCGCATTCGACGGGACATTTTCGATCGTTCCGCTCGTAGTCGATGACAACCATGTGATCGTCTCGGTTTCAAACAGGGTTTATATGCTTGAACTCGTTGAAGAGGCAAAAAAGCTTGACTGGAAGGTCCTTTGGCACATCTCCGGAAAATCGTCCGTTGCATCGGTACCGTTTATCCGCGAGGACAAAACCGTCTACATCCAGTTCCATGACAACTCGATTTATCTTGTTGACAAGGCTGACGGAACGCTGATAACCTCGTACAGCGACTTCGAAAAGAATGACGATGCATCCGTTTTGAGGCTGCCGTCACCGCTGATTATCGATGATAAAATCGTATTCGGCTTTTCGAACGGGACCATCATATTTTTCATGCAGAGAGCGGGAAGCTTCAGAGAGGAGCTGATCCCGTACTACAAGTTCAAGACGTCCAATTCGGTCGCCCGCTTCGAGAAAAAGGAGTTTTACGACACTCTGTCGATCATTCCGGTCGAGGATTCGATACTCTTTTCAAACGGAGAATACGGCGGCGCGATAGTAGACGGGAAGCCGGTCAAATACGAAAACATGGAAGATCTTCAGCTTCTCTCAGTACCGTCAGGAATAATCGGCTACGGCAAACGCGGCGTGATGCAGTTCGATGCTGAAGGGAAATTCGTGAAGCAGCTTTTCAAGTCACCGAACTATGTGACGAACCTCGCGATATCGGATACCTTCGCGGTCGCGACAACTTCCGGGGAAGGACCGATGCTGGGGGACAGCGACGGGTTTATTTACCTCTTCGCTCCTGATTTTAGTAAAATGTACCACTCGATAATGGTTTCGAACGGTATTTCGGGCAACATGGTTGCCCAGGGCAATATTATTTATCTGTTGTCGGACAAGGGTGTATTGTATAAATTCAACGTCCTCAAATAATTTTCAGGTTTTTCTTGCAAAGTTATCGGATTTGAATAAACAATCACCGTTTTTTTCGGCGTTTTTTTTGATTGGAGGTATTTTTATGAACAAAGCAACATTGATGACAGCGTTAATGGATAGAGCAAAACTGTCGAAAAGAGAAGCTGATCAGCTTATTTCGTTGGTTGTAGATTCCATGGCAGACGCTCTGGCAAAAGGTCAACGTATTGAAATCCGCGGATTCGGCAGCATCGCCGTTCGTTCCTACGGTGCTTATGTAGGAAGAAATCCCAAGACCGGTAAAGAGATCAACATCGCACCCAAGAAACTGCCCTTCTTTAAACCAGGAAAGGATCTTTTAGTACGTATCAACGGCAACGACAAATAAAAAAATTGCATTTCAGACTTTTGACGCTATAACGATGCGTTTTTTTAGGGCCTATAGCTCAGTTGGTAGAGCCCCCGGCTCATAACCGGATGGTCAGAGGTTCGAGCCCTCTTGGGCCCACCACTTTTTGGGGGTCTTGATTTTGTTGTTTATTTACAATAGACACTTTCTTTACAAATCAATTACCGAAAGCACTTGTGTAAAAGCAAGTGCTTTTTTTTATTCTAAGCATCACGTCAAGGAGGTTTCATGCTCGAAGAATTAAAAAAACTTGAGGCTTTGCAGGCGATAGATCTGAAAATCTTCAATCTCGAGGAGGAGCAGGACGCTCTGCCCGCACAGAATGATATCCTTAAATCTCAGATTGATGAGAAAGAGAAGAGGCTGGCCGCTCTTAAGAGCGAGATCAAAATCCAGGTTATTGAGAAGGAACAGAGAGATGAAATACTGAAAAAGGGTGAAGAGAAACTGAAAACGATCACCGGCAAGCAGGGTGCTATCCGCAACAAGGAAGAGTACAACGCACTTCTCAGGGATGTCGATACGACCAAACGCTTCAACCGTGATCTGAGTGAGGAGATCGAGGAGATCAGACAGACGATCCTCACGAAAGAGGCGGAGCTCGCGCAGATCGAGGAGGAGTCGAACAAAGAGATCGCCGAGATCGAGCAGACCATCAGCGATAACGAAAAGAGGATTTCGGAAATCGAGGAGATCCTGGACGATCTTTATGCCAAAAGGGATGAAGTCGTAAAGAACATCAAGCCGATCGTCTACAACAAATATCAGAGGATCCTCAGCAAATCACCCAACGCCAGAGCTATCGCAACCGCAGAAAACAGGGTCTGCCTCGGCTGCAACATGACTCTGCCGCCCGAGCTTTTCAATATGGTCCTGCGTTCCACCCACATTGAAGTCTGCCCGAACTGCCAGTGCATACTCATTCCGAGTCAGAAACCGAGAGACCTCAGCGAAATCACTGCGGCTGAGATGAAATCGAAGAAAAATGTGATCGAAATCTCCGACGACGACGACGAATAACTCTTTTTTTTGTTCTTTTACAATTGTGAAAAAGCAATACATCCGGTCGCTGGTTCTTTGAATCAGAGGAAAGTCCGGACTCTTCAGGGCAGATGGCCGGCTAACAGCCGGGAGCAGCGATGCTACGGAAAGTGCAACAGAAAGTAAACTACCCGATTTAATCGGGAAAAGGTGAAACGGCGAGTTAAGAGCTCACCGGGACAGCAGTAATGTTGTTCGCTCGGCAAACCCCCATCGGAGCAAGGTCTAATAGAAATGCCATTTGCTGCGGCAGATAAGGAACGCCCGTCCGACGCATTCGGGTTGACCGCTTGAGATTGCCGGTAACGACAATCCTAGATGAATGACCGGTTTTACACAGAATCCGGCTTATGT
>JAGAAT010000127.1 GCA_017615095.1 bacterium | reverse complement strand
GACCAGATCGACACCGTTGATGTCAACGATGTAAATCGGGTTTTCAAACGGGAAGATCGAAAGGATATTGCTGCGCTTGACTGCGCCGACGCCTATCTTGTCGCGGAAACCGCCGGGGTTGCTGAATGTGACGTCTGTCCCAGGATAGTACTTCAGGGTAGCGCAGGCGTAGAGCTTCTGCAGATCGGCTCCGTCTACGGGTCTGTTCGCGTTGATCAGGACATCGCCCAGCATCGCGTTGAGCTTTTTGGTGTAGTGGTCGGTCAAGTGTTTGATTTTTTTTGATTTTTCTGAAACAAGACTGATCTCTTTACGGATCGGCACAAACTCCTTGGAGATGATTTTTACCTCTTTGCCGTTCTTCTCGACGAGAACTCTGGCATAAGTCGGGAGGTACCCTTTGTTCTGGATGAAGGGGATGCCGTCGACTTCGGTCATCGACTCCTTATGGTCGTGTGCCGTGAAGGCGATAAGCGGCTTCTTCGGCAGCTGAGGGACCCAGTTCTCCGCGTTTTTGTGCGTTTCGTGCAGCAGAAGAACGATGAAATCCGCCTTCTGGTTCTCCTCTTTTTCTATCTCGGCAGCAACCGGTTCGAACGGCTTCTGGACGTACATGTGATCAAGCTCCGGTGATACGGAAATTGATTTGTAATCCTCGGTTACGGAACCGACGAAAAGTATCTTTCCGCCGCCCTTTACCGGGTAGAGGATGGATGGCGCGTAGATCGGTTTCTGATCTGCTCCGAGCATGTTTGCGCAGATGTATGGCATCCTCGAATGGTTGCTGTTTTCGTCAAGCGCATCCGTGCCGAAGTCGAGCTCGTGGTTGCCGAGAGAACCGAGTCTGTAGCCGAGTATGCCCATGATTTTCGCTGTCGGTTCGCCGTTGAAATAGGTCGATACGGCGGTCCCTGTAAAGTTGTCGCCGCCTGAAAGCTTTATTATCTGACAGCCGGGACAGCGCTCAGCCTCCTCTTCCCACATCTCTTCAAGAGCGACGCTTTTGAACCAGTCGTTGCGTTCTACGATGTGACCGTGCTCGTCATTGGTGTAAAGAAACAGGATCTTTGTCGTCTGCTCTTCGAAAATCCGGTCTCCGCAACCGATCGAGAGGAGGGACAAAACGGTAAAAACTGCAAGAAATCTCTTCATAGTAACTCTCCTAAAAAACCGAAGGAGTATAGGTTGAATTTCCAAACAATCAAAATTTGTCCTCCTGCCGGCTTTTTTTTTACGCAATTAGTTGATAAAAAATGAGATTTCCTAATTATTCCCGCAGAAAGTTATGCTTCAACTGACGAGGTGGACCTTGGTTTTCAGCAGTCCGGTTTTTTTGTTCGTATTTTTCCCGATAGTTTGGATCCTGAATGCGCTTCTTCCCGAAAAGGCAAGACTCTTTTTCCTGCTTGCGGTAAGCCTTGTTTTTTATGCTTACGGCGAGGGTGCTTTTGTCGTGCTGATGCTCCTTTCGATCCTTTTTTCCTACTTCACGAATCTCGCGATCCAGAAAAACGATGGCAGGAAAAGGCTCTTTGCGACCTTAGGAATAGTTCTGAATCTGGTGATTCTCGTCGTTTTCAAATACATGAACTTCTTTACCGGCGAGCTCCACGCACTTCTGGCGGATTTTTCAGTGGATTTCCCGGTAACGGATATGCACCTGCCTCTCGGGATCTCGTTTTTCACTTTTCAGGCAATCTCGAGCATCGTTGATGTCTACCGGAACCCGAAGCAGCCCCGCGTGACGCTTCCCGGGACAGCGCTTTACATTTCGTTTTTCCCGCAGCTTATCGCCGGACCGATAGTCAGATACAACTACTTTATCCCGCAGATCAGAAAAATGGCCGTTCACTACGCGGCGTTTTTGTACGGTGCCAAACGCTTTATCTACGGTCTCTCAAAGAAGATACTTGTCGCCAACACACTTGCCACTGTCAACGATAAGATCTTTGCCCTGCGTGCTGAGCAGCTCGGCACCTTTACGGCTTTGAGCGGCATAATCCTATTCTCACTCCAGCTCTACTTCGATTTTTCAGGCTACACCGATATGGCGATTGGGCTTGCCCGGATGTTCGGGATCAAGATCCCCGAAAACTTCAACTATCCCTACATGTCGCGGACGGCCTCTGAATACTGGCGCAGGTGGCACATCTCGCTTTCGAGCTGGATACGCGACTACGTCTACATCCCGCTGGGCGGGAGCAGGGGAGGGCTCGCACGGACCTACTTCAACCTCTGGGTTGTCTTCGTGCTCTGCGGTCTCTGGCACGGTGCGTCGTGGAATTACGTGATTTTCGGTGTCGTTGCCGCCTTCATGGTCTCTACCGAGAGGCTCTTCAAAGGCTTTTTCCAAAAGCGCGGCATCGTTTTTTCGATCTTTTACATGCTGCTTTACTACACCCTGCTTTACGGCTCGTTCAGAACGACTTCGCTTGCCCACATGCGGGAATTCCTTCTGGCGGTCTTTGTCCCGCAGGCTTCACCGGTCCCGCTTTGGAGCCTGATGAACTGGCAGGGGTGGGTCGCTGCCGCAGTGGGAGCAGTTTTGATCTTCCCTGTCTATCCGAAGCTTAAAAATTCCATTGTGAACAAGACCGCTTTTGCTGTCTTCGAGGCAGTTCTGGCTCTAGTCCTTTTTGCGGCCTCGATCTCTCAAAGCTCGATGGTCTTCTCCGATCCGTTCATCTATTTCAGGTTCTGATATGAAGATCGGGCGGATAGATAAAATAAGATCTCTGCGCTCGGCTGCTCTGCTTCTGGGAGGGCTGCTGATCTATTTCGCCTTTGCGGAGTTCTCTGTCCGTCTGAACGACCATGGTCCGGTCGGAAGCAACCTGAAATTTGTTCCGGACGGCGTCCTGACAGATGAAGAGATGGCAAGCGCAACGAAGTTCGCTAAGGATCTCGATTCCATCGGAGACCGTTTCCAGAGCGTGAAAAATACCATCGTTTACCGCTATGTGCCGGCGAAAACCGACAGCTTTACGATCAACTCGATGGGATTCCGCGGCGAAGAGCTTAAAAAGAAGAAAAAAGGCGAGTTCAGGATCGGTATGCTCGGTGATTCCAGAATGATCGGAGCCTATCTCAAGACAGAGGCGACGATACCCTACATCGTTGAGCAGAGGCTTAAGGAGCTCATGCCGGAAAGGCATATCACAGTGCTCAATCTGGGCGTCGAGGCTTACGACCTTGCACGCGAAATAGCCTTTGCAGAGCTCTTTTTCGGCAGGCTGGATGTAGATATGTTCGTGTTCCTCTACAGCGTCAACGATCTCAATTTTTCCTATGTTGCAGGCAATTTCGAGGCGACGCCGTTCACGGACAACGGCAGATTCAACGCGTTGATCTTCCGCCACAATAACAGTTATATCGATTTTCTGGCGGATAATTTCAATGTCGCCGATATCGTAAAAAAATCGTTCAAGCTCGATATGGCTCAGAGTAAGCTCAGGATGGGGGAGAGATCCCTGACGCTCGATCCGGAGCATCTGGCATTTTCCGAACTGTTCGCCGGAAGGCTGCTGGGAAAAATGACGCGAGTTGCAGATTACTTCAACGATAATAATATCAAAACACTCTTTTTTCTTGCTCCGGTTGTCGAGTACAAAAAAAATAAGAGCAGTTTCGAATCGAAGCTTGCCTTTTTCTACGAGCATGAAAATCCGGGCTACGGCGAGTTTGTCCACAGGTGCGTCGAATCGCTTGTCCGTGAGACGGAAAAAGAGAGCCGTCCGTTTGTTTTTGTCAACCAGATGAGCCTGTTCGACGATTACGACGATACTCTTTACTGGGATTGTATTCACTATACGCCGACGGGGAGCAGGATAGTCGCACTTGATATTGCTGAACACCTTTACAAGTTTTTAAGTGATGAAGAAGCTGCTGAAAAGGGTGAAAAGAGTAGATAAAATCAGGTCAGTCATCTCCTTTTTCGTGATGATCCTGATCCTTTTGGTCTATATTGCTGGTTCGGAGCTTATTCTTGACAACGGTCCTTCGCAGGAGACTTTGAATGTCTCCGAATTTTACGCAAAACTTACTTTTTCGGATGAGGAGTGGCAGGAGGCGGTGCGTTTCCGCGAGGATGCCGCGTCGATAGGAGAGCGTGCCGTACCTGTTCCCAATACCCTGATTTATCGTTACAAACCGGCGAAGACGGAGAGTTTCACGCTCAATTCGAACGGCTTCCGCGGCGATGAGGTAAAACCGAAGGAGAAGGGCGAGTTCAGGATCGGAATTTACGGCGATTCAAAAATCCTGGGGGTCTACCTTGCGGATAAAAACACCATCCCCGTACTGGTCGCCGAAAACCTGAAAAAGGTCTTTCCTGACAGAAAAATAACGGTCTACAACCTGGGAGTCGAAGGGTACGACATCAGGCGGGCTATCAACTATGCCGAGTACACCTTTCAGGAACTGAAGCTCGATTTTATAGTCTTCAACTCTCTGCTCGACGATATCAACTATGCGATGAAGCAGGGGAATACCGAGCTTGTGCCCTTCCGCGAAGGTGAGGAGTTCTTCCAGACGCTTGTTCTGAACGCCGAGGATGCGAAGAGGCTGCCTTTCCGTGAGCGGAGCCTTCTTCTCAAGGTCATTGACCACGCCTTTAAGAGCGATCAGGTGAAGTTCTTTACGAGACGCAGGGAAAAGAAGATGTTCTACCATCCGCTGAACGAGGCGCAGAAAAAGATCGCCGATGAGTTCCCTCAGATCTATCTTTCGAGACTGAAACGGGCGTCGGGATACTTTTCGGACAATGGCTTGAAGACGCTTTTTGTCTTTGCTCCTGCTCTTCAGACAAAGCACCCGCTCAGCAGGATCGAGGAGGAGATCT
>JAGAAT010000013.1 GCA_017615095.1 bacterium | reverse complement strand
GTGAAGGTTTTTATCGGCGATTATTCCACCGCCGAAGCGGAGGGGTACACTCTTCTGAAGATCGGAAATGATCCCGTCGATCTGAACCAGAACGCAGGCGGGGGGCTCGGCTCTAAAGGCGACAAAGCCGTTTATCTCGGCTATAAAACCACCAAGGACAGCAAAGAAGCCATCACCGACTTGGCTCTTATGAATATGAAGGGCGGCTATGACGTGGCGGCATACGACGCACTCTACAACGAGTATATCAAGTCGCAGATCACGCCGCTTGCGGATGATTTCGTCACGATGCTCGAGGAATACCGCCAGAACGTTTCGGGATCTCATCCCAACGCGATCCGCGCGGATTATTCGCGCAGCATTCTTGACAAGTATATCGACGACGATACGGGTAAAGGGCTCGGACAGCTGTTTCTGAATGAAACAAAATATGAAATGGGTCTTGATGCGTATAACGGGCTTTCAAGCAGCCAAAAACGAGAACACGCAGACCTTATCACGATCCTTGCGCAGTCTAACGGCAAAGCGACCCTGACGATCGCAAACCTGCTTGCCAGAGCGTGCGACACGAACGACACCACCTGGATCGAGCGTTTTGAAAAGATCACCTATGACGAACTTGTCGAACAGACGGGTATGACGCCCACCGACGCCCGCAAGCAGAT
Organism: bacterium; assembly: GCA_017615095.1. Classification (GTDB taxonomy): domain Bacteria; phylum UBP6; class UBA1177; order UBA1177; family UBA1177; genus UBA1177. The sequence continues at coordinate 3,123 of JAGAAT010000013.1, read as the reverse complement.
CGCCAAGCTCTATGACGACGACGCGCAGCAGATCTTAGGGAACCGCTGAACAAATCAATTCAGCATAGCCCCGTTTGATTATTTCTGATAAAAAACGTTATCTCGGCATAAAAACTTTGAAATTCTTTGAATCCGGGCTTTTCAGACCGCTTATTATTCACTTTCCTGCGGCTTTTTTCCGCAAGAAGGCATAGTTATCCCGCAGAAAACTCCTGTGCTCGCCCGGCTCTTATGCACATCAGCAGATTAGCGCATCCGAAGAGCATATTGAACCGGTTCATGTTTTTGGCAATGCCGCGATATACGGTCTTCCTGTACCCGAAATCCCGCTTGACAATCAGGAAGATATGCTCCACTTTGCTCCTGACAGACGACTTTCTGTGCTCTATCTCCTTATCCCAGTTGATGCCGTCATATTCGTCTGTGATCTTAAGGCTTGACGGGCGCTTGTTGATTCTGTATTCAATATCCGAGAGATGATCGTCGCTGCGCACCTCTTCGCGTCCGGGCAATCCGAGATATCCTGAATCACCGTATACCACGCTGTCGTCTTCCCGTATAAGATCCGGTGCTTTATCCACGTCATGCACGTTGGCGGCTGTGCCGTCTATTGTATGCACGTATCCTGTTCCCGAATCCACTCCGGCATGAACTTTCATCCCATGATACCACTGATTGCCCTTTTTGGTCTGATGCATTTCTGGATTACGCTCTCCGGTGCGGTTTTTGGTCGAACTCGGCGCGGATATTATTGTTGCGTCCACAATCGTCCCGCCGTGCATTATGAGCCCGGCTTTGTCGAGCCTCTCCTTGATATCCTTAAAGATAGCTTCCCCTATATGATTTCTCTCAAGCAGATGACGGAATTTCAGTAGCGTTGTGGCGTCAGGCACCGACTCAGACATAAAGTTTATGCCGAGAAAACTGCGCATGGCGTAACTGTCGTAGATTGTATCCTCTATTCCTTCATCCGACAGATTGAACCATATCTGCATCAGATACATACGTAGCATGGTCTCGATGCCCCTTACCGGACGTCCGCGTTTTCCTGACGGATAATACGGTCTGATGAGTTCTATCCAGCTGTCCCACGGAATTATCTCATCCATCTTCCTGAGAAAATCTTCTCTTTTGGTCGTTCTTTTTCTCTCAGAGTACTCTATATCCGTGAAATTCAGCTGTCCTCTCATTTGCTTTCACCGCCTTGTTTTTCTTTACGAATATTATATCACAAAGCGATGAACTCAATATGAATTTGACTATTATTTGACGATTAAATCAGCGATTCCTTAGAAATTAGCGGACGTTGTTGGAAGATAGTTCCCAAAAAATCCGTCCCGGCTATTCGACTTTGTTCGACTTTAGTCTCCTCCACCCCAGATCAGGCCGATTTTGCCTCATTAGAAAAGTCATTAGAAAGCCGACTTTTTGCGGGTTTGAAAAAGGAGAAAAAAGGCCGTTTTTCCGCTATATTACGCGGTTTTTCGGGGTTTTACCTTCCACTCAAATGGACGGATTTCGAATCCGTCCCTGTTAATGGATTTTAGCGGATTTTATTAGAAGTTGGTGGACTTTGTTGGACCCGAAAAAGTCAAGAAAACCCCGTTCCAAGTTGACTTTCGCCTATATTATACAACAGAAATATTGCAAAAGTATTGCGGCACTAAAAAAATTTAGATGTCACAGAGTCCGTCCACAATACCCGCTTTTTCTAATCAATTTCTAATGGGCCTCATTAGAAAAGTCATTAGAAATTTGCCAATTTTCCTGTTTTTCGACGAAAAAATGCAGTACAACCAAAAACCGTGTCCATGCAGGAAGATGTCTATGTCAGTTCCGATGAAAGCATTGGCTGGGAACGAAAAACACCATATTTAAACGAATTGCCGACTGAAAAAACAGCCGGCTTTTATTATGTCTAAAAATGAAAGGAGATACACAAGCGAATGAAAATCAGACCATGGTACGGAAACGAAAGACTGTACTTCTACCGGCAGTCGCAGCAGCTGTCCGGACAGACCGGCCAGATCGGAAAACTCAGAGCGGACTTCGACAGAGACGGCAACGGCTTCTTCTCCACCTGGGAGGATATCCGTTCGGATCTGAAAACGGAGGATTTCAAAACCGAGTTCGACAACGTCATCAATGCTCTGAGATTTGAAGCAGACGGCACACCGCTCGGCGGCAGAAGAAATCTTTCTGCTTTTCTCAGCAGACAGGACGGATCGCTTCTTCCGGATGACGGAGACTGGCACGGGTACAGAGTAGACACGGACAACTACTCGTATTTCTTCCGCCTGAAGCCTCAGGCCGGCGACTACAACGTCTACGCCTGGTGCTACAAAAGAGACTGGCTGGACGATCACATGGCCAGAGCCGAAAAAGGAATCAGGTTCATCGACAGCAGTTACAACGACAAATTCACCATTCCCGACGGAGGTAAGATCAAGATCAACTTTTCCGACGGAACGAGCGAGGAAAAGACCTGCCGGTATATCGACGACACGCACGTTCAGTTCGGCGACGGAAGCGGCGCGTACGGTCTGCAGCACATCTGCGAGTTTGCCGAGCGCCTTGAAAACATCAAAGCCATAGTCGAGCCGGTCACCGAACCGATGGTAAATCTCACCGAAAGATTCTACTGCCCGCTGATACTCGCAGTCTTCGAGAGAGACGAATACGGTGATCTTGAGGAAGACGGATACGATCTCGACGGAAGATACGCCGCACGATACGAAGATGAAATAAAGGGACTCCTGAAAAAAGAACATTCCTATAACGGTTGCGATCCGAAATCGATGGCGTCTTATCAGGACAATCCTAAAGTCCTGTCCGCAGAATGGGACGTGCAGGAGATCAGAGGCACGCTGTACGGCATGATCAAAGTCGAACTTGCCGCCCCGCTTTCCCTATCGGAAGAAAAGGAACTGAAGGCCTGGATCTCCGGCCAGAACTCGGACGGCTTCGGCGAAGGCCTAGAGCAGGCATACTTTCGCGAGTCTCCTGATCAACAACAACAAACCGCTCATCGAAGTATCCAACTTCCTCGGTCATTCAGACATTTCTACGACGGCAAACATTTACGCGCACCTCGACAAGGCATCCAAACAGGGCTGCGCAGAT